>CAMVGV010000016.1 GCA_947167135.1 uncultured Lachnospiraceae bacterium | reverse complement strand
TAGTCTCCACTGTGGAATTTAATTTTACAGTGGAATTTAACTTTTCACTCAAGCTATCAACTTTGATCAACTTTGATATCCATTTTCTGACAAGCCTGTCTTCTCAATTATAGTAAATGGTTTTTTATTTCATCTTCCCAATTATAGCCGCCCTGTCTTTTCCTTCTATTTCCAACGCATCCAAGGCCTGTTCCAAAGTACAGCCCATATTTTTCATGATGTTCTTTATTGCAAGGATCCTGGTTCTACTTTCTCCCCTCTTTTCCCCTCTCTTTTCTCCTCTCTTTTCCCCTCTCTTTTCTCCTCTTTCTTCTGCCTCTTTTGCCAATTCCTTTAATGGATCTCTCATGTCCTTCCTTCCCTCCTCGCTTTCCTTAAAATGCCTGATACCTTCCGCTAAATCCCTGTTGTAAACGTCTTTCGACTCTTTGCATCTGAAATCATGCAGCAGATTTCCAAGCTCATCATCTCCCTCATAAGCCCCATTGACGTATATGATATTTGAACCGTCTCTGAATTCTTTATTGATTTCTTTCACACATCTTGTCACATGATATATTGGGAGTCCTTTTCTGAACTTGTCGCGCTTGTATATGAAAATCACATATGAATCCTTCAGTTCATTGAATTTCTGTCCTTCTTTTAGCATTCTTGAATCCAGCATGCTGCTATGAAACCTTGCGCGTCTAAAATATGAACCCTCTGAATCCTGCTGTACTTCTATATTGATCTGTTTTCCTCTTTTTGTCTCAGCCAGAATATCCAAAGTAACATTTCTCCCTTTAATCAGTGGGCTTTGCATATCATACTGACCTTTAACCTCTATTACACATAGATCTTTTCTTTTAAGTATAGTCTTTAGTAAATACTCTGTTGCGGCTATATTCTTGTCAAAGACCTTTTGCATCAGAGCATTATCAAACAGTTTCGGAACTGACACAAAGGTGAGAAAAGTGGTTTCTGTCCAAAATGATTTTCGCTGGTTACTATTTGCTTAGGGCCTGCTTCATTTCCCCGTGCTTCGCCATATCCATACCGCCCGGTATGAGACCATCAAAAACTCCATATGTCCGCAACTTAGAGCACTCACAGCAGCGCTGACCTAATGCTCCTTACTGCTTCCCGGAAAAATTCATCGAACCGTTCCCACCACACTTATCCTGTCTGCGCTTAATTCCAGCCTGGCTTCCACACTGCCAAGTGTGAAAACGGTACTTACGGTTCTGCGCGCAAGATTAACAGATAATACTGAAAATACCGTATCTCCATAGATCCCCGTATCATCGGTAACCCTGTCCCCGACATGCACACCTATATCCGGAACCGCACCTGCATCTATCGGCATTTCCTGTTGAAGCCCCATATTATCAAGAAGCCAGGGCAGCTCCGGATCCCCGTCGGTCCATAGTCCGAAGCGTATCCGCCGGTGTTTTCCGAACATCTCCGTTTCAACAATGGCTCTTCTATGGGGAATATCCAGCTTGCTTATGTGGTTTCTGTATTTTGCCAGCGGTCCCACCACCTTCTCGATATAACGGTGGTTTTTCATACTGATATAGCTCACATGCATTATACCATCATTAAGTAATGATGTGAGGAAATCTTCATCATCCTTCCCTACGGGAACAAAGAACCTGCTGTCATCATCTTCCTTAAAGGAGAGGAGTCTCTTGAATTTCGGGATCTTCCTCAGAGTATCGTAAAAGTCCCCGGGGGTTGAGGTCTCCAGAAAAAGGTAACCGGGAAACATCTTCTTAAAAGTGATCCGGTTCTTTCCATGGCTCCGCCTCACCTCCTCATAAAGCGGGATAAATATGTTACTGTACGTCCCTTTGTCCTGGAGCTCTGAAATGTAGCTTTTTACGGTCTCCTCGTCACCGCTCCGGACCTGAATCACATACCACATTTATAAATCACCCTTACCTGTGTCCGTCTGTCAGCACACTGTCCAAAAAAACTTAAATAGAGATGTATTCACTATCTTCGCAAGGGAAAGGCTGCTGTAGTCAGCATGATAAAAAGAATACCCGTACTGCATCCCTTAAGACGCCGTAAGATATATCCGAGAATTAACTTAAAAGGATCTTCAGTTCGCCGGCGTACAAAGCAGCACTTACAAGTGCCAGAAGCAGCCACCAGCAGCATAGCAATGATCCCGACCGCCTGCTGCTTAAGTGCTTCTTCGTCCATTTCGAAGTCAGCGAGCTCCTCAAGATAAGCCTCCGCCTCCTCCTTTGTCAGATCATAGCCCTCGGATTCGGCGGGTTTTATCATCTCAACGGAGTTTTCACACTTTATAGCGAAGCCTTTAAGAAAGCGCTCGCATAACACAAAAAAGGTTGGTCGCCCCCTGGTCGCCCCCTCATTTTCGATTATTTTTGAAAATGAAAAATCCCGAAAGCCTTGATTTTACAGGCTTTCGGGGTAGAGCGACAGACGGGATTCGAACCCGCGGTCTCCACCTTGGCAAGGTGGCGCTTTACCAGCTAAGCTACTATCGCACGCAAGGGATATGATATCTTAAATCTCCCTCTCTGTCAAGTCCAATTATAATACTCCCATTCCCCGCATTTCCGCAACTCATTCCAATTTTAAGCCCACTTTGACCAATTTACGCAATTTGCTATTATGTTCTGTTTTCCTTGTCCTTCCGGTTTTGGTTTTTCTGTTTTTTAAAAAGCTGCAGTGCATAAGATCAGCAGCTCTTCCCATTCAGAACCTCCCGGTAATCCTGAAGATTCTTTCTGAGAAGCTCCGGGATCTGAAGCTCGTATGGGCATTTCGTAAGGCATGCCCCGCAGTTAATGCAGTTTTCTATCTTCTCCATCTCGTTCTGCCAGTGCTCTGACAACCAGTCCTTGCTTGGCGCACGGCGGAGCATCAAAGCCATACGGTTGCACTGGTTTATCTGGATCCCGACTGAACAGGGCATACAATATCCGCATCCCCTGCAGAATTCACCTCTCAGCTCTTGTCTTTCTGCTTCAATGAATGCTTTTATTTCTTCATCCATTTCCGCTGTTTTATCAAAAAATGAAAGCCACTCATCAAGTTCGCTTTTTCTCTGGATACCCCATATGGGTATGATTCCGTCATACTGCGAAATAAAGGCCATTGCAGCCCTTGAATTGGTAATAAGCCCACCGGCCAGTCCCTTCATAGCAATAAAACCGACATTGTTTTTATTGCAGATCTGTACCAATTCCTTTTCCATATCTGAAGCAAGATAGCTGAAAGGATACTGAAGGGTTTCATATAGCCCGGAATCCGCTATTTCCTTTGCAACCCCGATCTTATGCGCTGTCCCTCCAATATGACGGATAAGCCCTTTTTTCCTGGCTTCGAGCATACACTCATACATTCCTGTTCCATCATCCGGTTTCCAGCACTCCCCCATAAGATGGAACTGGAAAATATCAATGTATTCTGTTTTCAGCTTATTCAAAGAAATGTCCAGATCCTTCCAAAAATCCTCCGGTGTTTTGGCAGGAGTTTTTGTGGCGATAACAATATCCTCCCTCTTTACCCATCCGGCTCCGAAAGCTGCTCCGAGTTTTTCCTCACTGTCGCTGTACGCTCTGGCAGTATCAAAAAAACGCATTCCGCCCTTGTAGGCATCTCGAAGGATCATTACCGCTTCTTCCTTTGAAACCCTCTGTATGGGTAACGCACCAAAACCGTTCTGGGGAACTTTTATTCCCGTGGATCCTAATACTATCTGCTTCATTCAGTACTTCCTGTCCTTCCTGTGATGTCCGGTACAGCGATTCTTAAATACCCGGACTGAATACTTCCTGACCATCCCAACTGTGCGTTCATTCTTATTGATCTTTGCCAGGATTTACGTCCTTTCTTTATTGCATTTACAGGATTAAGTTGCCAAACTGAAACACTGTTATGACTGCTGCCTCAGTACAGGGTTATTCACTGACTGATTGTTATTATTTACAGCCTGATTCACCCTTTCAGCCTGACGAAGCTGCTGCTTCTTCATACGAAGAGCCCTGCGTCCTCCGAGATCTATACCTTCCTTCTTTTCAAGATCCACCAGATTAAGTTCCCTTATGACCTTATCCGCAGGGTTATTCTTTCTCATATCTGCGATGAAAACATGGGCCGCATAAGGATCCATGACGCCGTAGGCCGTCACAGCCTTTTTGTAGTCCGGTGCTGTCCTGTTCTGAGGATTGTTGATGTAGGTCCTAAGACCATCCAAAGCTTCTCTCCTGAGCTTGTCCATCTTATTCTTGATCTTCTCCTCGTATTTCCCGCCCAGACCGAGAGCCACCTGATTGCCGGACATACTGGTCATACACGCATTATGGTACTGCATAAGCTTTTCAAATTTCTGCTCGAAACCGGTGTCGCCCTTCATCAGCTTCCCGATATTATCCTGCTCTGCCTTAAGTCTATCTTTATCTGTAAAAGCAGTATCCTCTCTGACACGAAGCACTTCCTCCACAAGTCCCTTTTGTCCGTAGCTATCTGCCTTCAGATACCAGCGCTGGCTCTCTACTGCTCTGACCTCCATAAGAAAGCCTCCGTCAGCCATCTGTCTATGCATGAAATTAGTAAATTCGTGCACATTATGGAAGGAGGTATTGTCTGCCTTCTCTCCATGAAGCCCCGCAATGTTCATATCAGCGAAATTTTCCTTAGCCCAGGCAGGATCCAGTTCATTCGCAAGAGTAAACATTATATTAAAGCGTGTATTGTCAAATTCATTCTTTGAGTGCTTATGGATGCGGTCATACCCGGGATCGGTAAGCCAGGTCTTTACATCCGCCGTGAGCTTTGCTTTGTCCTCAGCAGTTGCCGTACCGTCCCGCAGCTTATTCAGGCTCTCCTTTATGGTCTTATACTGCTTCGAATCCCGGTGGAAGATGGAATCTGAGGCATCCAGCATATTGCGTATAGCATCTACGGCATTTTCGCTTTTCAATCCCGTCTTACCTTCGAGGGTCGTCTCCTTCCCCGCTCTTATGGCCTCTATCTCCTTATTGAGCTCCCCCATACCGGACTTAATATATATATCAGCTTTTCCGACAAAGGACGGATCTATGCCGAGATGGTTCTGTTTCGGTGGTTCATTTCTTATCCAGGATCTCAGCTCGTTATATACTATGGGATCCGCCACAGACTTTATCTCATCAAGGCAGTTTTTCTTTTTAGCCTCTATGGCTTCGATCCGATATTCTGCCGCCAGACTCCTCAATTCGTATTCAAGCGGCATGCCCCCGTCCTCGCCCAGATTATTTACATTATCTGCGCGGCTCAGCACATTTTTGACCGAATCCCTTACTGTCTTTGACATCCCTTTAGTTTGTAAAAGGCGGTCTCTTTCATTCGTGATACCATTCAGTTTTTCTGCGATCTCATTATATAGATCTGCTCTTTTTATAGGATCAGCTTCATAAGGCTTGTTCAGGATCTTTTCATGAATGAAATTATTAAACTCCTTAAGTTTACCTGCAAAGCCTGCTGTGACTTCTCCTCCTGACTCCAGCGAGGATATGTGCTTCTCGACAGCAGATGATAATTGGCCAAAGTGAGAATACAGACCCAGATCACTTAATGGCCAGCCGTTGGCTACTGCATCTCTCCTACTGGAGATATGCTTCAACAAGGGCTTCAGCCCTCTCGATGCCGAGACTGCATCCTTAAATGATTCTTCCGCGTTAGGCTGGCCAAATAAGATCCTCATATTGTTATCTGCAAATTTGGGATCCTTCTCCTGCTTTGCAATAAGGTCATTTGTCACAGTTTCTATGGTAGTGTAGCAGGCATTCATCCTGTTCCAGTATTCTCTCTCCCTCTCCGGAGAGACCTTACCCTTCTGCTGCTCTGTCAGGTATTCACCCCAGATATCATTCAGCTCATACTGTGCATTTATCACCTTATGAAGAGGAAATATCTCAGCCTTTTCCTCCATCTCTGAATGAGTAAAATCCCTTGTCTTTCCGGGATCGATGGGATTATTCTGCCTTTTATCCTCAGAGATCGGGCCCCTTAAGTTTGCCTCTCCTATCTTTAACAAGGGATCCATAGCCTGAAGCTTCATCTCCATAAGCCCTCTGTTGGCATTCCTCAGGAATCTCTGATAGGGCTTTATATGAACGGCAGCCACAGTCTCTCCGCTGTTTATCATCAGCTCTTCTGCGCGATTTATACCCTTTTCCGCAAGTATAAGGATATCTTTTATACTGTCTGCATATGGTTTGCTGATCAGACCTCCCGGTAGATCAAAAGGCTTGATAACAGAGTTTTCAAGCTCCTCCTTTTCATTTCCGGCCGGGTTTTCCTTATTGAAGATACTATTATTATCCCTAAAACCCACGGCTTTGATCCCTATCGGCATAAGGAGTCCGCCTACGCATTTTGCTATCTCGGCTCTCTGCTGAGCGGGCGTGAGAGCCCCCGGTGAGTCAAGTACCTTATTCAGACGATCAACATATCCCTTCTGTCTTGCTTTTTCATTTCCACTCGCCTGATCAGCCATTGCTTCGTCCATCAGCTCTTTCTCAGACTGAGCCGGATCTATCGCAGGTATAACATTGGCGGTATAACGGATAACCGCCACCAAATGACCGGCTCCTATGTTGGAATAATTCTTCTCCGGTGCATTGAGCTGACGCAGACGCAGGGCATCCTCCACATCTTTAAGAACCTTGTGGTTATCCGCTACATAGTAAGGAGAATCCGGACGAGTCAGAACATCCAGAGCTTTATTATAATCATCTTCCCTTCCGGGAGATATCCTGCTGAAGGCATTCCAGTCTTTTTCGCCGATATAATCCTTCACCACATTGACAAAAAGCTCAGTGTCACCCCCGAGTGAGGACTGCATAGCCCTTATGTGGTCATAGGCATAAGGATCAGTATCGAAGATATTATTAAGCTCCTTATCCTTTTCCCTTATCTCCGCGATCCACTGAAGATCCCTTTGCTGCTCTGCATCCGTATATTCCTTTACCGGATGACGGTCAGCCATGGTCTTAAGGGCAGCAGGATTTTCCAGGAAGCGCTTTTCAACATCTGTAAGCTGATGCTCCAGGGCTTTATTAAGATCATTCCTTATGGCGCGTAAGGGTACCAGGCGGTCCAGGGTCTGCTCAGGCATCCTGTCGATCTCTGCAATAAGTGATTCCAGAAGGGCCTTACGATTTCCTTCATTCCCCGGCACCTGTGATAAACAGTTATTCAGCTTTTCTTCGAGCGAATTTACCGCTCTAAGCTCTTCTTCCGTATATCGGGGAATCTGCGGTGCATTGGCATTGTTTCCCTTTGCAGCAGGGATAATATGAGCAAGTCTTCCTATGGCAGTGATATCGGACATTGCCCAGCCGTTTATGATCAGTTTTCTCCTGGCCCTGTTTATCGCAGACCAGTTCTCAAACTGCCCCCTGCCTCCAAATGAATCATAATATGCTCCGTCCACTACCCCCGGGAAAGCTTCCTTTACGTCTTTATGATTAATGTTTTTCTTAATCTTGTCTATGGCATAAAGGAATTCTGCCCCTTCGGTCAATATCACTTCCCTGACCTTGATCTCATCAGCTTCAGTAACATTTCCGCCCGAGACCTTATTCTCATATTCTATTGTTGCATTCGTAAGTTTGATTCCCTTTGCGGGTACTGTAGACAGCGGTAATACCCTGTTTGCCCTGACATAATCCGTGACATACAGCTTTGAAATGTCTTTGGGATCCTTCTTTCCGATACCGTATGGTGAAAAGCCCGGTATCAGTCCTTCGTAAGAGTTTGGAAGTAAATAATCATCCGGATTTAAGGATTGTTCATCAAGGCTTCCGTTTAATGCGGCATCAGTCTGTCCGACGAGCAATTCCAGCAGATCGCGCTTTAAATCATTATTGCTAAAGTCGGCTCCGGCTACGGGCAGGCGGCCAACTTCATTTTTAAGCTCAGTTTTAAAGGATTGAAGAAGGGTGTTCAGCTCTGCCTCCAGCTCCAGGGGGTAATACTCAACATTTGAAGGTCCCATGGTGGTGCTGTTGTATGAAACCATAAGAGCTCCGGGCTTTTGCTGCAGCTCGGCTCTCTTGATTGCTGCAACATCCATTATATTTTTTATTTTTTCATGCCATTGCTGCCACCTATCCTTTTCCTCGGGAGTCGCTGCATTGTTTATAAGAGCCTGTATCGTCGCGCTAATATTCAATATGGTATGGTCGCCGTATTTATTCGATTTCTCCGGCAGCTTGACACCCGTGATACTCTCGTATTCAGTGCACAGCTCCTTATAGGCGGTTTTTACTTCTTCCCTGCTGTTACAGATCTTATTGTTATACTTTTGCCTTAAATTATTAAACTGCTCCTCCTGCTGGGGAGTTAACTCTATATTTTCCGGTAATCCAATCTTAAATCTAAATGCCATATTCTTTCCCCTATTACTTATCTGATATTAAAGCTCTCATCTGTTCTTTCTTCCTCGGAAGTTACTCCGGGAACAAATTCTGTTACGTAAGTGTCTCCGCTCACAGCGTCAATATGATACCGGATCTCAGCTCCCGTATATGACCTGAAAAGAACCACTATCTCTTTTCCGTCATTGGATTCAATCTCCCAATATACCGGATACTCGCCCTTTTCTTCGATTTCCTTAAGATCTGCATTATTTGCGTAGCAGTAATTCCTGACCGCAGACAGAGCCTCCTCTTCTGTGATCTGTTTTTTCGAAGTATCCTCCCCGTCTTCTTCTGCTCCCGTATTTGGCTCGTTCTCCTCTGAATACATCTGCTCTGCCACAGCCTGTATGTCGAATCCGTCAAGATCCTCCGATGCGGTAGAAAGAGAATATTTGATACCGATCTCCACATCATACCAGGTAATAAGGTCTGTGTATCCCGAATCATTTATCGCCCTGTAGGTTTTACCGGACATATGTCCACCACCCCAATTCGCAAGGGTTGTATCCTCCGGGCCTACAGTCCATTCGGTATATATCCCCGAAATATCAGCATCCTCAACGGCTCCGTACTGTGCTCTGGCAGTAAAATTCAGATCATCCAGCTCAAAACTCAGCTGGACCATCGGCTGTGTTCCCTTTTCCGGATCGCCAAGTGCCTCGCATTTTTGCCATTCCTGACCCTTTGCCCCCTCAGGAGCCTTGAACAGCCGGGGACAATACTTCTTAGCCTCCTCCTCCGTGATCTCTACCCATGGATTTCCCATGCCGGCTTCCGGCTCTTCCACGGAAGATGTCTCTGTTGCCTTATTCTCCACAGATTCAACCGTGCCGGAAGCAGCTGTCTCCTTATTTTCACTTTTACATCCTGTAATGCTAAAAGCCGTCAGTATTACAACACCTGTCAACGCAACAAGCCTTTGCCTTATCATTCTTTACCCCTCTGCCTCCTTTATATTCTTTTCCGGAAGTTCCAATGATATCTCAAGCTCTGCGGTTCTTCTCCTGCATATACGCATCCCTTACCAGTGAAGGATCGTAGTAAACCTTGTCATCTGCAATAAGCCTTGGCTCCTTCCCCGTAACCTCAATTATATTTACACAGCAGTTTGGAGGAGTGCTGCCATGCCAGAAGGGCTCTCCTTCAGGGTAGAACATCTGCAGCATTGCCCTCATAGCGCATCCATGTGTAAAGACAACGATGTTTTTCCCCTCATACCTGTTGTCATTGATCAGCTCCATCAGGAAATCTTCAGTCCTTTTGCAAACCTCCGTCATGGATTCTCCTCCCGGACCTCCGCTGAATCCCAGGGGATCATCGTAGAAATTCCAAAAGGAAGGGTCTCCAACCTCAAAATTATCCCTTTTGCAACAAAGACCCTCCCAGCTTCCGAAATTTATTTCCTTTATCCTGTCATCCGTAATGATATCCTTTGTGGAACCTGCGTGGTTTTCCCCAAGGATTATCCCGCCGGTCTCGTATGCCCGGATAAGGGGGCTTGAGAAGGCGTAGTCAAAACGTATATCCGAAAGCCCCTTACCGGTAATGACTGCCAGATCTCTTCCGTTTTTATTAAGGGGCTTGTCTGACCAGCCCTGAAGTATGGCCTTTGTATTATAATCCGTCTCACCGTGACGGATGACGTATATATGTTTCACTTAAGCTTCCTCCAGCAGTTCTCGGATATCACCGAATTCGGTGATAGCCGCCCTGTAATCATCCTTATGAACCTGTCCAAAGCCATACTCTGCATAGATAAACGGAACCCCGGCCTCACTGCAGGCGATCCTGTCACCGTCTGTATCGCCTATATATACCGGCTCTCTCAGATCATTTCTCCGGACAATAAGGGAAATATTATCGGCCTTCCCCTTTCCCGTATTTCCGAAGCATTCATAATCCCTGATATAATCGGTCAATCCGGTTTTTCCGCAGAAAAGTTCAATATATCCCTTCTGACAATTACTGACTATATAAAACGGAAACCTGTCCGAAAGCTCCTTTATCGTGTCGATCACTCCCGGAAATGCTATCCTGCAGGGATCTGATGTGAGCTCCTCATGCTCATACCTGCAGCAGAGCTCCATTATTTCCCTTCGTTTCTCAGGAATATCATCAAAAAAGATATTGTCCGCTATCTCGTCCATAGGCTTCCCGAACTGGGATTTTAAGAGATCCGGGGAAATATATTCAGTTCTTTTAGCCCCGCCTTCCTTTGCTGCCCTGTTCCAAGCCTTGGAAACTATATTTGTGGAATCCCACAGGGTTCCGTCTATGTCCAGAATGATCCCATCGGTTTTGACAGTCATCGTCAAATTATCCTTTCAAAATTTCACGGTTTCGGGTTCCCTGGTGAAAGAACTGAAGGTAGCCACTGCATCCTTAAAGTAAAAGACCTCCGTATTCCCATCATCCGCAGAGTACATATTCTGAAGTGACGGATACGCATCCAGCATAGACTGCCTTGCTTCCCTGCGGTCATCCTCCACCAGCTCTCCTGCGACCCTCAGCCATTCTCCGTCCTTAAAGGCACATATCTCAACCTTTGGATTGGCATGGATCTGCTTTGAAACATCCTTTGATTTTCCGGTCTGAATATAGAGCTTTCCTTCAAAAACATGTGCTGTCCCAAAGGGTCTGACTCTGGGCTGGTCTCCGTCGATCGTAGCAAGATAATAAGTTCCCGCATCCTTTAAGAATTTTACCGTTCTTTCCATTAATTTCTGTCTCCTTTCATTGAAAAATACAGTTACAGTTTCCCTGAATCCCTTTATGTACGCAGTTCGTACAGGTTCTTTCTAAGCTCCATCATATTGTCACGAAGATATGCTGCAGTCTCGAAATCAAGCTCCGCTGCTGCCTGCTTCATCTTCTTTTCAACCTGCTTAATAAGCTTTTCCAGCTCCTTCCGGTCCATGGATTCCGGATCCTTCTTAAATTCAAGCTCACTCTTTTCAAGAGACTTCGACAGAGAAATAAGATCACGTACAGCCTTCTTTATGGTGGTTGGAGTGATTCCGTTTTCCTCATTATACCGGCTCTGTATCTCCCGTCTTCTTTCTGTCTCCTCAATACAGGTCTTCATCGAATCCGTCTCTGCATCGGCATACATGATGACCCGTCCTTCGGAATTACGGGCGGCCCTTCCGACAGTCTGGATAAGAGAAGTTGCAGAGCGTAAAAAGCCCTCTTTATCTGCATCAAGGACTGCGACCAGAGCTATTTCCGGAATGTCAAGACCTTCGCGGAGAAGGTTTATCCCCACCAGCACATCGAAAACATCGAGCCTGAGATCTCTTATTATCTCAATCCTCTCAAGGGTATCAATATCAGAATGCAGGTACTTTACCCTTACCCCCGCATCCCTTAAGAAATCCGTCAGATCCTCCGCCATCTTCTTTGTAAGAGTAGTTACAAGAACCTTATTTTTTTCCTTAACAGTCTTATTGATCTCGTTTAAGAGATCGTCAATCTGACCTTCTGTGGGCTTTACGGTTATCGGAGGATCCAGAAGTCCTGTAGGCCTGATGAGCTGTTCGGCTCGAAGAAGCTCGTGGTTCTCCTCGTAATCCGCCGGGGTTGCGGATACGAAAAGCATCTGATTAATATGTCCTTCAAACTCTTCAAAGGAAAGAGGTCTGTTGTCCTTTGCGGAAGGCAGCCGGAAGCCGTAATCCACCAGTGTATTCTTTCTCGAAAGATTCCCGTTATACATCCCGCCTATCTGTGGAATGGTCATATGGGATTCATCAACGATTATCAGAAAATCATCGGGAAAGAAGTCTATAAGGGTTGTGGGAGGCGTTCCCAGCGGATTTCCGGAAAGCGGCCCGGTGTAGTTTTCTATCCCGCTGCAGAACCCGGTTTCCCTGAGCATTTCCATATCAAAATTTGTTCTTTCGGCTATCCTTTGAGCCTCCAGTAACTTGTCATGACTCTTAAAATAGCTTACCTGCTGATCAAGCTCGTTTTTTATCCGCGTGATCCCGGCATCCAGTTTTTCTGCCGGCATTACATAGTGGGATGCGGGGAAGATCGAGATCTGCCGAAGCTCCTCCTTTATCCCTCCGGTCAGAACATCTATGGTAACTATCCTGTCGATCTCCGGCCCGAAAAACTCCACCCTGACAGCAGTATCGTCCTCCTCTGCCGGGAAGATCTCCAGCACATCTCCCCTTACCCTGAAGGTACCTCTGTGAAAATCCGCATCATTCCTGGAATACTGAATATTTACAAGCTCATGGATCACATCATCCCTGTCCTTCTCCTGTCCGGGACGCAGGGAAATGATCATTGAAAGATAATCATCCGGAGAGCCGAGCCCGTAAATACAGGATACCGACGCCACTACTACTACATCATTTCTCTCCGAAAGAGCTGCCGTTGCGGCGAGCCTCAGCTTATCAATTTCATCATTTACCGAGGAATCCTTTTCAATATAAGTATCCGTTGAAGGCACATAAGCCTCGGGCTGATAGTAATCGTAATAGGACACAAAATACTCAACCGCGTTCTCCGGGAAGAATTCCTTCATCTCGGAGTAAAGCTGTCCTGCCAGGGTTTTATTGTGGGAAATGATCAATGTGGGCTTGTTTAATGCCGCTATGACATTTGCCATGGTGAAGGTCTTGCCCGATCCTGTGACACCGAGCAAAGTCTCAAACTGATTGCCTTCCTTGAAGCCCTTAACCAGCTTCTCTATTGCCTGCGGCTGGTCACCGGTGGGTTTGTATTCGGAAACTAATTTGAATTTATTCATCCTGTCCTTCTTTTTTTTGCTCTATGATACGTTCCCTACAAGGATTTGCTTAAAAAAATACTACTTCCTTTTAGAAGAAAAGGCAACCTGTATTGACAGCATCTTCTTTTAATTGTTTAAGACCTTAAAAAATGATAAACTACTATCATCCGTGATAAACGATAATTCACATCATAAAGGAGCCGCTTATGAATATTACGAAGATCACCAAAGATAATGCTCTTTCTTTTACCGATCTCTCAGAGGAAAGCCTCGCGGAAGCCGATACGCTGGTGGGCGTAGGATGCGTGGATGACAACGGCGATCCCATTGGTACCGCCCTCGTAGACTCCGACGGAGAAAGGCTTTTGATCAGTTCGATCCGCGTTAACGAGGACAGCCGCAGGAAGGGCGCCGGTTCCTTGCTGCTTGAAGGCATTGAGGAAATGGCTGCGGCAGCCGGTCTGGATTCTGTGGATGCATATTTCACAGAGCCGGAGGCAGAGGATTTTTATCTGTCAAACGGATATCTGGTGCTTCAATCCTATCCTGTCTATCAGATCTCCTATATGGATTTCATCCGGGCGAAGGAGGTGCGTACCGCGGCTTCCAAATACCAAAACTGCGTGAAACTGAAGGATCTCCGTCCTCAGGTCCGAAGAGGCCTTACGGCACTGCTAAATAAGCTGGGATTTGTTTCAAAGCTCTCCCAGTATGACAAGAATCTGAGCTTTGTTCTGGTTAAGCCTGATGACCATCCGGTGGCTTTCGTTCTTGTCTCCTATCGCGAGGACGATCTCTGTCTCGTAATAGAAAATCTGATCAATACCGAAACGGATAATCCCGCTAATATAATGCAGCTTCTGATGTCAATGGCTGCTGAGATTAAATCTGAAATACCGCCGGAATCCACGATCCGCTTCATTGCCACCGAAGACAAGATCCGCGCCTTTACAGAAAAAGCAATGGGCGGGCCGGAAAAGCTGAAGGAAGCCGGAAGTCTTCTTCATGCCGTAAAAGCATTAAAGTGATAAAAGGAGGTATTTTATGTCTAACGCAGAAAGCCAGATCACAAAAATAAAGAATGTGAGCGATGTTCAGCTTGCAAGCTCTATGACAATACTGCAGGATAAGAAGGAGGCAGCGAATATTGCCGTCAATGACCACCTGAAGGCAGAACAGGAAAACAAGCACCATTTCCGCTCAGCGAAGTCAAGACAGGCAATGACCGGCATATTGAATCATGATTTCACAAGTGCGAAATGGATCCTGCAGAAGAAGGGCAAGCGGGATACAAAGAAAAACATACAGAAGGCATATAGGAAGCTGTCCGGCGATAACAGTCTTTTGGGTGGACTGAGCCGCTCTGACAAGGCGCAGAGAAAAAGTGAATTTGAGACCAGACGGATCCGTTCTGCCGAGGCTTCCAGGGCCCTGGCAGAGGCCGCAGCTGCCGGAGATCTTGGAGAAGAGATGGATGAGCAGCAGATGGCCGAAGCTCTCTCAACCGTAAATGTTGAGCAGTTCAACATTGCAGACGACAGCGTTTTTGTCGAAAATTTCGCTAAAAACATGAAGTTCCTCCAGCAGGCGGAGATGCTCCTGGACTATTATAATACAGAGGAGGGTCAGCAGGCTTTTGGCCAGAATGAAGAAATCGCATCAAAGCTCTATTGGATGGTGAATATCAAGGCTGCCTATATGGAGCGTATCACCATCATCAGCTCCCCCTACTATGTTTCAATGCGGGAAGAGGATTTCACGCCGAAGACCAGAGCCCATATGGAAAAGGAGCTGAAGAAAAAGGACAAGGGAAAGCTCAGCGATGAGGACAGGGCGTTTTACAAGGCTTATCTTTCTTACTATGGGAGACAGAATGATGAATTGAGGGGGAGAGAGATCAGATTCCGTTTCAAAACGGGTAAGGAAGAAGTAGATAATGAACGGATCTACAACATGCCGGAGAACAGGCTCAAGAGTAAGTACTATGAGGAGCTCCGAAAAAATCCGAATGCCATGAAGAGCTTTAATGAAAAACAGAACGCCGATGAAAGCGGAAAGGTGATGGACCGCTTCTTCCATCGCTTTGACTGGACAGATACTGACGGCTCGGTAAAGACATCCTTAAACTGCAAGGATCTGGCACATAACACCGATTTTATGCTGCTTAACCGTGACAAGCGTGTGGAGCATGCACTCTATGGTGATACCGGCAGCTACAATCTGCAGCTGAAAAAAGATGAATTCATAGAGTCCGTGAAAAAGATGGACATTAAGATTGATGAGACACTTAAAGCACATGATCTTTGGGATGAAGAAAGGACCCGGTTTATCCAGGAGCACGCCCGGAAGCAGGGAAAAAATGTTGTCAATATAAAAGCGCCCACAGCTGAGGAGATCAGGCAAAATTGCGGTAAGGAGCCCTTAAACTTAAGTTTCGAAGAGAAGGCTGAATTCCGTAAAGCAAAGAAGGTTCTTTCCAATATCATTGAAAAGGTAAATAATGGTGAGATCAGTATGGATACCGCCAGCGTCTGGCTTGACCGGACCTTTGGACAGAAAAACCTGGAGATCAGTGTCGGCGGCAATCTCCTGAGGAAGGAACTCTATACCCAGAAGCGGGAGGAGACCTATCCCGAGGGATACTTCGATATGAATCTTGAAGAGAAGCAGGCGTATGATGAGCAGAAAAAACAGCAGAAGGCAGAGGACCGGAAAAAGCTTGGCAGTATCGTCTACAACTACTCCAGATATCTGGGATCCAGAGGCTATATAAACTTAAGCAGAGCAAACGGAAATACCGAAAATAACGGAAGAGATACCGACGTCAGAAGGCTCCGCTTCGTTCACAGGGATAATCTTGATACTGCAAAGATGATGGCAGTCAAAAATTACGAGAGCACCGATAATTTTTCCGGTGATATGGAAAATGTCTTCGGAAATCTTGGTGAGAATGTGGGTAATGTCATACAGATCCGTGGCGGCTTCTTCGGCAATACCTTTAATGCAGCCAACCGGGTAATGCTCAGCACCTCACCGGCACAGAAAAATAAGGCAGTTGAGGACTTCCTTGAATATGCCAAAAATACCGGCATGCTTAATTACCTGCATATATCCATCGGAACAGGGATCGACGGACCCAGAAATGACGATATCACCATCACCTTCTCGGAAAAATTTACCAGAGCACAGGCACAGGAATTTATGCAGAATTACTCTTCCCATGTGGCTGAAACGGATCCGGAGCTTCTATGCAGGGATGAAAAGGATGCCGCACCTCTGGGTGTAAAGCTTGCCGATGGTATCACCATGGCTCCGCAGTTCTCCGTAAACGCCCTTCAGTGGGTAAAAGAGCTTACCCCGGAATTGGAGAAGTACAGTTACAAAGGCTATGATAATACAGAATCCGGATATGAGCATAAGGCTCGGATGAAAAAGCAGCAGAGGCCGGCCGATGTCGGCTACAGCTCCTTCATAATAGATCAGATCGGTATGAGCTATCTGATCGCCCACGACCGTCTCCGCAGGATGCAGACTGTTCTCGGGAGGTCGGAGACCCCGGATCTCAATGACGATATGCTCCGCGCGGAAATGAAAAAGGTCTTCCGTGAACTTTTGATACTCAACGGTGTGGATCCCGAGACCATGACCAGCGTCCAGATAAAGGAACAGATCGAAGCAGAAAAGAAGAGCAAAAACAAGATCAGCCTCAAAGATATGCTGGATAAGCTTGAGGCAGAGCACAAATCCCAGAAGGATGAGTCGAAACGATGACAAGAAAACTTTTTACCAAAATGGCTACGGCTCAGATAATGTCCGCAATGACAAGCGTGCTTTGCCCTCTTATCGACAGCATAGTGATAAGCAGAATGCTCGGCGTGGACTCCACCAGTGCTTACGGACTGTCAAGTCCGGTCATTATCCTCTTATCTGCTATCGGTACCATGCTTGTGACAGGAGTTCAGGTTCAGCTTGGAAAAAGCCTCGGAAACGGAGAAATGGATTCCTCCAGTGATTGCTTCTCCACTTCCCTGGTGCTTTCACTCTTTATCTCCGCCAT
The DNA here is from genome assembly GCA_947167135.1 of uncultured Lachnospiraceae bacterium. Taxonomy (GTDB): domain Bacteria; phylum Bacillota; class Clostridia; order Lachnospirales; family Lachnospiraceae; genus NK4A144. The sequence goes on along the minus strand of CAMVGV010000016.1, from coordinate 35,340 downwards.
TACCCTTGTTCTTATCTTTCCGGGCGCCAATGTCATTATCCCCCGTCTCGGAACAGGGGCTGCCGCCGCGGACAATATCACTTTTGTTCTGACCAGAGATTACCTGAGGGGATATACTCTCTGCATAGCCTTCTTTTTCCTGAATCAGATAATGGTCGCCTTTCTCCAGTCCATGGGGCAGCAGAAGCTCCTTCTGGTATCCGTGGTGGCTATGATCGTCTCGGACGTGATATTTGATTTTTTAAGTATTTACCTGTCGGGCGGAATATACGGGATAGGGATCGCTTCAGGCTTAAGCTTTGTGATTTCCTCCCTTGTCTGCTGTATCTACTTTTTCAATAAGGATTGTCCCTTCCGCTTTTCAATTAAAAGGATCAGGTCTGAATCCGGGGTAAATATACTCCGCTCCGGCAGTCCGGTTATAGTGAATCAGGTTTTTTTCACCATCCGTGTGCTTCTCTTTAACCTGATATTCCTAAATATTTCCGGAACCCCGGCTGTTGCCGCCTTTGCAGTGATCACAGCCATTGAAAACCTGATCTACAGCATCGCCTTCGGAGCCGGTGCGGTCACTCTGATGCTTACATCCCTCTACTACAGTGATGAGGACAGGACATCGATCCTATCACTTATCCGTGTCATGGTTTCGTATCCATTAATACTGTCCACCGTTACGGTTATTTTTGTCGAGCTATCCACGCCCCTCCTTATAAGCCTCTTCCTTCCCGGGGGATCCCTGACCTTTGATATCGCAGTGACGGGACTCAGACTCTTTTCCATAGCCAGTATACCCTCCATAATTGACAATATCTTCAAGAACTACTATCAGGGTATCCGGCATACGTTCATAACCAACCTGATCTCATTTCTGGAAAGCCTGGGAATTCTCATTCCCTGTGTTTTGATCTTCGGAAGATTCTGGGGGATAACCGGTTTCTGGATCGGTACGATCGTAGCCCAATTCCTCACGTTTATCGCGATGTCTTCAATTATCTGGAAAAAAGCCGGCAGGATCTCATTTTCGGCAGATGTCTATAGCTACCTTGACCGGGATTTCGGTGCAGATCCGGATGAATGTATGGAGATATCCATGTCAAATGAAAAGGAAGTGATCGCAGCTTCTGAAAAGATTGTTGGATTCTGCCGTGAAAAGGGTATGAAACAAAAGACCTCCATGCTTATCGGTCTCTGTGTTGAAGAAATAGCCGGAAATGTTATAGAGCACGGCTTTTCAAAAAAGGATCTTTCGGATAGCGTGAACTTCAAGCTTCTTATAAAAGAGGACAGCCTGATCCTGCGTTTCAGGGATAACGGCTCCGACTTTGACCCCACCAAATATCTTGAACTGCATCAGGACAGCGATCCTGCATCCCATATCGGACTGAAGATGATAATGAGAATGGTAAGTGACGCAAGCTACGTGAATACACTCGGGTTAAATAACCTGACACTCACCGTTACTCCCTGATCATCTCATCCCCTGTTCTGCCCACCAGGTATCCGGTGCCTTTTCAGGTGCGGCGTTTGCTGGCATACTCTTTCCGAACACCATATTTATAATGGTCTTGTCGCCTAAGTTGATCTCCTGTATCACAACGTCATGCAGAAGTGCTGCAGGAGATCCTCCGGTAAGATTTGCTTTCATTACCGCAGTTCTCACCCTGTCTGCGAGATACTCGGAAATAAACCCTATCTCAAAGGCATCCATAAGACTGAACTTGACCAGCTCCAGCTTGTGGGTCACGGGATTTTCCAATGGCTCCTCGATCACGTTTTCTGCCAGGTTTGGCTTAAAATCGGCTATAAAAAAATCCTTCCACTGCTCATATGATTCCCTGTATCCCATCTTCAGACCTCCTATTCGGAAATGATATCCAGCACCTTGTATAACAAAGTATACAGCTGCTTTGCGTCTTTTTCCTTGAGACTTACACATCTTCCCATCTCTGTGGGGATGGAAAGCGCTCTATCCCTCAGGTTTAATCCTGTATCTGTAATGCTTACTATAAGATTTCTCTCATCGCTTTCGGACCGCCTTCTTTCGATATAGCCCTTTGACTCCAGCTTTTTTAGGAGTGGTGTCAGGGTTCCCGAATCAAGGAAAAGCTTTTCACCCAGCTCCTTTACATTGGTCTTCCTTACATCCCATAAGACCATCATGGCAATATACTGGGTGTACGTGAGATCGAGATCATCGAGAAATGGCTTATAACGCCTTACTATCTCCTTTGCACATACATATAGGGGAAAGCAGATCTGGTTCTCGATTTTCAGGCAGTCGTATTTTTTTTCGCTCAAGATACTATCTCCTATGTTTCTAAAAAAGATCCTTCCTGTTGCGTCGCGTCTCGTCTCCCGACTCGGTCCGCGCTAAACGCGTGCCACTGGCACGCAGCGCCCCTCGCCGGGGTGGCATCCCACATCTTCGATGTGGGATAAACCTCGCCGGGGTGGCATCCCACATCTTCGATGTGGGATATGCGTCAGGGTAGTAATCACAACAAAATTAATGACCGCAATGTATATACGGTCATTTGATTGCTTGCAATTAAATTATGCTGTGGATCAGGGGATTTGTCAACAGAAAAAATCAATGTCTCATTTCCATGCCGGTTTTTACGAAACGGAACATCCGGATTGCTCCCTCATAGTACAGCTCTTCTGCATTACCAAGAGCTTCATCGAGAGTCATCGGGGCATTTACGGTAGTCATAAGTGATGAAATGCCGTACCCGCAGATATTTAAGGCATCCCTTCCAAGTGAACCGGAAAGGCCGAGAACCGGAATACCCATAGCTTCCGCACGCTTTCCGACCCCCTGCATAACCTTCCCGAAGCAGCTCTGCCAGTCGGTCTGGCCTTCACCCGTTACAACCAGATCGACATCCTTGAGTCTTTCGTCAAAATGAATAAGATCCAGCACTTCTTCAATACCTGATTTCATGCTGCCTTCCAGAAATACAAACAGAGCAGCACCCAATCCTCCCGCTGCCCCGGCTCCGGAAATAGCGTCACAGTCGATCCCGAAATCTCTCCTTATCACGTCCCGATAATTGCACATTCCCTTTTCAAGCTCTTCCTGTATCTCTTCCGTCGCTCCCTTCTGTGCTCCGAAGGTTCTGGTGGCACCGTCCTGCCCGCAAAGAGGGTTGGTAACATCACACATCACCGTAATGCTGCATTCCTTTAGTCTGCTGTCGAGGGCAGAGGTATCTATGGATCGTACATTTATAAGATCCCTTCCGAAGCCCTTTAACTCACGCCCTTCCTTATCAAGAAAACGTACACCAAGCGCCCTTGCGCATCCCATGCCCCCGTCATTGGTTGCCGAACCCCCGATTGCTATGGAAAGCTTTCTGTACCCCTTGTTCAGAGCATCAAGGATCAGCTCCCCGGTACCAAGAGTAGTCGTATTCATAGGATTACGCAGTGCTTCCGGAACAAGAGGAAGACCGGAAGCCGCTGACATCTCGATGATTGCCTGATCCTGGCCGAATACTCCGTAGGAAGAGGATATCTCAGTCATCAGAGGATCGTGAACCCTGCAGCTCACCATTTCACCCTTCTCAGCCTTTACTACAGCCTCCACGGTGCCCTCTCCGCCGTCTGCCACGGGAACTCCCGAGGTCTCGCAGTCTCCGAATACCTCCCTCGCCGCCTTTGTCAAAAGCTCTATGGTCTTTTCACTTGAGAGGCTCCCCTTAAAGGAGTCTGACGCAAATAAAAGCTTCATGATAAGTATTACCTCTGAACACGTCCCGATCCGCTGCCTTGCAGGCGTCTATGCAGATCTCAGGAAGTTCTCCTCCAAGAGCAGGAGTAATGCCTGTCCAATATTACTTACGAAAAATGCTTCATTTCTGTAATTTGCAGGGGATACGGCCACATTTGCCTCCCCCCCCGCATAGCTTGCTTCGAAACGGTCTGCCTGAACAAATCTCCGGTATCCCTCCGGATTTAAGCGCATCATTATCTCTCCAAAAGTAATCACTCTTGCCATATTGAGATAAGGGGTTCAACATTCAGCTTTAGGAGGCAGCCTGTCCGGACCGGCGATCGTACCTCCTCCCACAACCGTATCACCGTCATACAAAACGACCGCCTGGCCCGGGGTAATAGCTCTCTGGGCTTTGTCAAAGACAAGCCTGATACGGCGATCCTCTTCCCCGTATACTGTAGCATCCTGCTCCTTCTGGCTGTATCTCGTCCTGGCCTTCACCCTGAGCTCCCCGGAAGGAGCGGGGATCGAGATCCAGTTTACCTCCGAAGCGTAAAGGGTATCCGAGTAGAGATCTTCCTCTGCTCCCACATATACTTTGTTTTCCTTCATATCCTTTTTTATCACGTAAAGGGGTTCCGGTGCGGAGATCCCAAGCCCCCTCCTCTGACCGTTGGTATAGCGTACCGCGCCGTGATGCCGTCCCATCACTTTTCCCGAGAGATCAAGGATATCGCCGTCGGGGTAGGGTCTTCCCGAATACTCTTCCATAAAGCCGGCATAGTCCCTGTCGGGAACGAAGCAGATATCCTGGCTGTCATGCTTTTTTGCATTGATGAAGCCCTCTTCCTCCGCTATACTTCTGGTCTCATCCTTCCCCATATCCCCCAGCGGAAATATGACGTGGGACAGCTGTTCCTGCGTCAGTCTGTACAGGACATAGCTCTGATCCTTTTCAGGAACAAGGGCCTTCTTAAGAAGCCTGCGTCCGCTTACTTTGTCCGTATCTATCCTTGCATAATGACCGGTCACGACAAAATCATATTCCTTTTCAAGGGCGTATTTTAAGAGGAGTCCGAATTTCATTTCACTGTTGCAGTCAATGCAGGGATTTGGGACACCTCCGCTCTCATAGGTCCGAACGAACTTATCTATTATCTGCTCCCTGAATTCCCTTGAAAAATCCAGAACCTCAAAGGGAATGCCTATCCTGTACGCAACCTCCGCAGCATCGTCTATATCCGAATCGGAACAGCAGCTGTGACGCGCTTCACTGTCACTGTTGCCCCTGAACAGCCGCATGGTGATCCCCAGGCAGTCAAAGCCCTTTTTCTTCATCAGAAATGCCGCTACCGAGCTGTCCACACCTCCGCTCATAGCAATTAGTGCCCGTTTTTTCATTCAAAATCTCCTATAAAACTTCACCAGCCAAAGGAAAAGTCTACATTTTTTCTTATTTAATTTCAGATTGAACTATGCTATTGTATTATAACAGATGTTTAGATATCTAAAAATCATTTGTCCATTGACTTTACGATCTCGTTTTTTAGCGCTTTAAAATAGATTTATGGCACAGGAAATTCTGAACTGGAATATAGATTACGGTCTTGCCTCACTTTTCGTGCTGGCTGTTCTCCTCATATACAATATCTTTCGGCGTGAGCTGCCCTTAAAGAAGGCTCTTCTATTTAATATCCTTCTGATCACCATTGCTCTTGCAGATATTCTGGATATATTTTCAAATTATTTCGAGAAGCATCCCGGAATGTTTTCCTTCCCCGTGGTCTATGCCTCGGTTCTTTTTTATCATGCACTGGTAGTCATGATCCCCGTGATCCTCTGCACCATGGTCATAATACTTACCGGCCGGCTCGGGATCGCCTCTCCAAGGGGTCGCAGCCTTTCGCTGCTGCTTTTCGCTGCGCTGGAGCTTTTCATACTGACTAATCCCATTACCGGCGCGGTTTTTTCCTATGACTACGATAACGGCTACAGACCCGGTCCCGGTTTTTTCGTGATCTTCTTCTTCGGTATGGCGGTTTTGATCCACGGCTGCTTCTATATGGGAAGGCACCGTGAGAAAACCAGACCCGTACAGAGGATATCCATATATCTTTTTACCGGCATAACCTTTATTTCCTGCTTTATCCAGGCCGTGCTGTTTCCCGGACTTCCGGTACTCTGCTTCGGCTTTACGCTCTCCGTTCTCATAATCTACATAGCCGCATCAAATACCGATGCCTTCACCGATCAGCGGACCGGCCTCTTTTCCAGAGAGGGACTTAGCGAGCTTCAGAAGGAGCTCTATCTTGAAAAAAAGAGATGCTCGATCCTCTGCTTTACCTTTGCGAATTACAATATCATAAAGACCACCTACGGGGACGAGATCATGATCCCCTGCCTCAGTGCCATTGCGGATTTCCTTAAGGGTGATGTCTGCAGGAGGGATGTTTATCCCTTTTATATCCATAACGGACGCTTTCTCCTTTTGAAAAACGGCCTGTATGACTTCACAAAGGAAAGAGCTCTTATCAATGCCCGTTTCCTGAAGCCTTGGTCTGTTTTTGATAACAGCTTCCGCTTTTCCCCGGCTCATGCCTACATTTCTTCGGAAATAAAGATGTCAAGGATCCAGGAGGTTCATACCCTGATCAACAAGGCTCTGTCCGAGGCACTTGAAAACGGGCCTTTTTCCTTTGTTTCCATAGATGAGGATACCCTGTACGAGACCAGACATGAGATCAAGATAAGAAAGGCTCTCGAAAAGGCACTTGATAATGATGAACTGGAGGTTTGGTTCCAGCCTATCTGGTCACCCGCCGCAAACCGTATCACCTCTGCGGAGGCTCTGGTTCGTGTACGGGATGATGAGCTTGGTATCATTTATCCTGACGAATTCATTAAAACCGCGGAAACCAACGGAAGGATCACAAAGCTCGGACAGCAGGTATATAAAAAGGTCTGTGAATTCATTGCAACCCACGACATCAGGAAATACGGTCTTGACTACATAGAGGTGAATCTCTCTCCCATACAATGCCTCAATGAACACCTGTCAGATGAGCTTATTGCCATCAGAAAAAACTTCGGCATAAGTTCCAGGCTTATCAATCTGGAGATAACGGAAACAGCAGCCTCCGATTCTCCTATTATGATGGAGAATATGCTCCGTCTGTCGCAGGATGGCTTTACCTTTTCACTTGATGATTACGGTACTGGCTATTCAAATCTCATGAATATGCTGTCTCTTCCTTTAAGCATAATAAAGATTGACAAGTCCATTGTAAGGTCGTACTTTGACCAATCCTTTGCGCTTGCCGCGGGAGGAGAAGGCTGTGTTCCATCTCCCACAGAGGGAAATACCGAAAACAGTATACTGGAGGATCTTATCCCTATGTTCCAGGGCCGCGGCTTAAAGGTAGTCTGCGAAGGAGTGGAGACAAATCAAATGGTAAGGGTTCTTGAGGAGCTTGGCTGTGATTATATGCAGGGCTTTTACTTCTCAAAGCCCCTGATGGAAGATGATTTCCTGGAGTACCTGAAAACAAAGGACAAGAGTATCGGCCTTTAAGGCAGGTTCGCTTCCCTAATGATCAGGGTAACAAATGATCAGGGCCGCAATCTTCATTGCGGCCCCTAAATATTTATGATCTCTCTCCCTTATGCAAACGGATTTTCATCCTCATATCTGACTCCGGCAGGACGGTTATATCCGATCTCCTTCGGATCTACTCCTATATACTTCAGTGCTTCATAGAGAGACTTTCCGTAGTGTCCGAACATTACCGCACCATGATGGGGGAAATTCTTTCCGATAAGCTGATATCTGTAGAACCTTCCCATTTCCTTTATTGCAAATACTCCGATGCCGCCGAAGGACTGTGTTGCAACGGGAAGCACCTCACCCTCAGCTGCATAAGCCCTTAAGATATTGTCGGCAGTAGACTGCAGGCGGTAGAAGGTGATATCTCCGGGATTAATGTCTCCCTCAATGGTTCCCTCACACCATTCCGCCGGATGGGTATTCGCCATGATCTTCTGATAGTCAAGGTGTGCATTATGTATTTTTGAAGAACAGGTATTGCCGCAGTGGAAGCCCATAAAGGTGTCGCTGTGCTTATAATCGAATTTACCTTCGATAAACTCCTTATACATGTCCTTCGGAACGGAATTATTAATATCAAGGAGTGTAACGGGCTCACCTGTTATGCAGATTCCGATATACTCTGAAAGAGTGCCGTAAATATCTACCTCGCAGGAAACAGGGATTCCCCGGCCTGTCAGGCGGCTGTTAACATAACATGGAACAAACCTGAACATATCCTGAAATGCAGGCCAGCACTTGGTTGTAAGGGTTACATACTTCCTGTAGCCTTTGTGCTCCTCCACCCAATCAAGAAGTGTGAGCTCATACTGTGCAAGCTTCGGGAGCATCTTGTTGTCACCGAGCTCCTTAGTCATGTCGGCCACCACATCAGGTATTCTCTTATCTCCTTCGTGCTTCTGATAGGCTTCAAAGAGGTCGAGCTCGGACTCCTCTTCGATCTCAACTCCCAGATTGTAAAGCTGCTTTATGGGAGCATTGCAGGCGAGGAAGTTTGCGGGACGGGGTCCGAAGGAAATGATCTTTAAATTCGCAAGTCCCACTACGACTCTCGCTATGGGAAGGAACTCGTGTATCATATCTGCGCAGTCTTCCGCATCCCCTACGGGGTATGAAGGGATCCAGGCCTTGGTATTTCGGAGTGCAAGGTTATAGCTTGCATTAAGCATACCGCAGAAAGCATCTCCTCTTCCGGTTACACCGAGGGTTTCCTTTGATTCCTCCGCAGCGGCACAGAACATCTTCGGTCCGTCATAATGCTTTGCAAGAAGGGTTTCTGAGATCTCCGGTCCGAAGTTTCCAAGATATACACAAAGAGCGTTACATTCATTCTTTTTGATGTCTTCAAGAGCAGCGACCATATCGGTCTCACTCTCTACTATTGTTACGGGGCACTCATAAATGTCGTCTTTTCCATACTTCTTTGTGTAGGCTTCTACGAGAGCCTTTCTCCTGTTCACAGCAAGGGGAGCAGGGAAGCAGTCTCTTGAAACAGCCACGATACCGACTTTGATCTGGGGTATGTTGTTCATTATGGTTCCTCCTATGATATAAGATTCTTCGCTTCGCTCAGAATGACAAGTGTGTTCTTTGGAATGACAAGTGTCTTCTTTGCAATGACAAGTGCTAAATATTTTCTTCCATCAGACAATCTTAGGGAATACCGGCTTCAGCGCAGGATAGATACTCTTAAACTGCTGGTACTTCTCCTCGTATTTCTTTACAAGCTCCGGCTCCGGCTCAATGGTCTCCTTAACCTTAACGATAGCTGCTGCGGCTTCCTCAACCGTTGCATACTCACCGCAAGCAACCATTGCAAGCATCGCACCGCCCATTCCCGGCCCCTCTTCCGATACGGGAACATCCACGGTAATATTCAGAATATTTGCTATCATCCTTCTCTCGATGGGGCTCTTTCCTCCGCCCCCGCAGATCTTCGTCCGAGAAGGACATACGCCTATGGATTTTGCCACCTCATACATATCTCTCGTGGCAAAGGCCATTCCCTCCATAACCGCCTGAATAATATCGTATCTCGTGGTATCCAGGGTTATTCCGGTAAGGGTGCCTCTTGCATTGGGATCGTTCCAGGGACTTCTTTCTCCCATAAGATACGGAAGGAAGAATACATGGTTCTCACCCAGATTCTTATTTATGCCTCCCTCTTCGGCGGCATAGTCCTTTGATCTTAATATATCCTCCATCCACCACTTCTTTGTGCTGGCTGCGGAAAGCATGCAGCCCATAAGATGGAAGCTGCCGTCCGCATGATCGAAGGAATGAAGAGCATTGTTGGGATCCACTCCGAATTTATCTGACGAGATAAATATCGTGCCACTGGTCCCGAGAGATATATTGCACATTCCGTCTCCAACGGTTCCTGTGCCAACAGCGGCTGCGGCATTATCACCTGCACCGGCTGCTATGACTATGTCCGTGGACAGTCCGCACTCATCAGCTATTTCCTTCTTTAAGGTACCAACCTTCTCATAGCTCTCAAAGAGCTTTGGCAGCTGCTCCTCTGTTATACCGCATATCTTCAGCATCTCGGGCGACCATCTTCTGTTCTTTACGTCCAGAAGCAGCATACCCGACGCATCGGAATAATCCGTACAGAAGGTTCCCGACAGCTTGTATGCCAGATAGTCCTTGGGAAGCATTATCTTTTTAATCTTCTTATAATTCTCCGGCTCGTTGTTTCTCATCCAGAGGATCTTCGGGGCAGTAAATCCTGCAAAGGCAATATTTGCGGTATAATCGGAGAGCTTATCCTTTCCGATCTCATTATTTAAATAGTCAACCTCTGCTGTGGTACGGTTGTCATTCCAGAGTATGGCCGGACGGATCACATTGTCATTTTCATCCAGAGCCACCAGGCCGTGCATCTGTCCGCCACAGCTTATGCCTTTAATCTCCGACTTATCGATCCCGTCCGTGATCTCCTTCAGAGCCTCCAGGGACTTTTCAAACCATTCCTCCGGAGCCTGCTCCGACCAGCCGGGATGGGGGAACATAAGGGGATAGTCCCTTGATACCGTCTTCTTTATCTCTCCCTTCTCGTTGGTGAGAAGAAGCTTTACCGAGGACGTACCCAGATCAATACCGATATACAACATAATATATCTCCTCCAATTTACTTGGTGCTGCTCTTCTTGTCCGCCAGAATATCAAATACCACAGCAGCCAGAAGGACCACGCCCTTTACCACCTTCTGCCAGTCGGCATTAACACCCATAAGTGACATGCCAAGGTTGATCACACCAATAAGTGTTGCACCTACAACCATACCGAATACATTTCCGGCGCCGCCGTATGCGGAAACACCGCCCACAACGCAGGCTGCGATGGCGTCCATCTCATAGTATGTTCCGGCCTGGGAATTGGCTGCCTGGAACCTTGCGGTAACTATAAAGGTTGTGATCGCAGTAAGGACTGCCATATTAAGGTAAGCCAGGAACATGATTTTTCTTGTATCCACACCGGAGAGCCTCGTTGCCTCGGCATTACCTCCAATGGTGTAGAAATATCTTCCCAAAGTGGTCTTTGATGTGATGAAATTGTAGATCAATACTATAACAACGACCCAGATAAGAACCGTGGGTATACCGCCAGCCATAGCCAGCTTATATGTGAAGAGCAGGATCGCAGCCACCGACAGGATACACTTCGCAAAAAGAGCTGCCATTGACTCCACTTCATAGCCCTTCTTAACCTTATTAGCCCTGCCCATAAAGGATATAGCCACCACGATGATGCAGGCAATTATGCCGACTATCATACATACCATATTCAGCTTGTTTACACCCGTGGGGAATATCTTCCCGGAAAAGATCGCAAGGAAATCCTTTTTTGCTGCAAGCGAAATACTTCCCGTGGTGCTGTTCGCGCTGAGAAGAGCCGTTCCCCATCCTCTGAAAGCAAGGTAGCCTGCAAGAGTTGCGATCCAGGGCGGAATATCCACATAAGCTATCAGATAGCCCAGGACGCACCCGTAAACAACACCTATAATCAGCATAATGAAGATCGATATTCCAGGGTTCATCTGCTTTACCGTCATCAGTATTCCTCCGATGGCTCCAAGGAAGCAGACAAAGGAACCGCAGGAAAGGTCGATATTTCCGCCTGTCAGCATACACATCAGCATTCCGGCTGCAAGAACATATACGTAGGCATTCTGTGTTATCAGTGCATTAAAGTTCATAGCCTGGAACATCTGTCCGCCTGTCATTGCAGTGAAAAAGATATACACCAGGACAAGGACTATAAGCATTGCATTCTTTTTTAATACAGCTGTGATATTATTGTTTGCCATGACTCCTCCTCCCTTACTTTTTCTTCTTATTTGACAGAACGTCAAAGACAATAGCTAATAAAACAACGATACCCTTGACCACCTTCTGGTAGTTGGCTTCCACACCCATGATACTCATACCCATGTTTATGACACCCATAAGAAGAGCACCGATAACGATACCGAATACATTTCCTTCACCACCGTAGGCACTTGCTCCTCCGATGAAGCAGGCCGCAATGGCGTCCATTTCATATCCCTGTCCGAAGGTGGGCTGTGCCTGAGTGGCTCTGGACACCGTAAGGATACCGCCGAGTCCGGACATAAGACCCATATTCACATAGGCGAAGAAGTATACCTTCCTGGAATCTATACCGGAAAGATTTGTTGCCTTTTCGTTTCCGCCTACCGCATAGAGATAACGACCCATTGTGGTATTACTGGTGATATACGCATAAGCAAGAAGGACTACTCCAATCCAGATAAGAGATGTGGGTATGCCCTTATACTGTGCAAGCTTGAAGAAGAACCAGATGACCGCTGCCGCGATAACAACCGTCCTTACAAGATCTGCGGAAAGAGGTCCTACGCTGTAACCTGCCTTTTTTGCATCCATCCTCTTCTTGAATACCATAGCAGCATAGATTACTACAATGAGGACACCGGCAAGAACACAGGTCATATTGATGCTTCCGCCGCCGAAGAAATCGGGGATATAGCAGTCCGCTCCTCCGCCGAACACATTCAGGAATACGGTGTCATCGATACCAACCGCATAGCCCTGCAGAACTACATTGGAAAGACCCCTGAAGGCGTACATTCCGGCAAGAGTCGCGATGAAAGGAGGAACCTTCACATAGGCGATCCAGAAGCCCTGCCAGGCACCAACCAGGATACCGCCTATCAGCATTACCAGTACAGCCAGTACCCAGCTGATATCCTTGTCCATCATCACGGCTCCGATACCGCCCACAAAGCAGACAACGGAACCGCAGGCCAGATCGATATTACCGCCTGTCAGAATACAAAGAAGCATACCTGCAGCAAGAACGAACACATAGGCGTTCTGGGAGATAAGGTTATTTATATTCTGGGGAAGAAGCATCTTTCCGCCCGTCATGATGTGGAAGAAAATCAGGATCACAATCAGGGCCAGGACCATCGTATATTTTTTCAGTACATCTTTAATGCTTATACTCATGTCATTCACCCCTTCCTGATTGTAATATGCTGGACATTATAAGCTCCTGGGATGCTTCGGAAGCGTCAAGCTCTCCCACAAACTTCCCTTCGTTCATTATATAGATCCTGTCGCTCATACCCAGAACCTCGGGCAGCTCGGAGGAGATCATAATAACTGATTTTCCTGCCTTTACAAGATCGTTTATAATGCAGTAGATCTCGTATTTCGCACCTACGTCAATACCTCTCGTAGGCTCATCCAGGATAAGTATATCCGGATCCGTGAACATCCACTTTGCAAGAAGAACCTTCTGCTGGTTTCCTCCGGAAAGGTTCCCCACATTCTGCTCAACCGTGGGAGTCTTTGTCTCCAGTTTATTCTTATATTCAACGGCTACCTGATATTCCTTATCGGAGTCAATAATTCCCTTTTCACTTACACCCTCCATATTTGCGAGAGAGGTGTTTACCTTGATAGTATTTGTGAGCACGAGGCCGTTGCCCTTTCTGTCCTCGGTAACATAGGCAAGCTTAGCATCGATCGCGGCACGGGGGTTCTTCAGATCCATTTCCTTTCCGTTGATCTTCAATGTGCCGGTGATCCCGGAGCCATAGGACTTTCCGAATATGCTCATGGCAAGCTCTGTACGTCCCGCTCCCATCAGTCCGTATATTCCGACGACCTCTCCCTTTCTGACATTGAGATTTACGCCGTCAACAACCTTTCTTTCCGTATATAGGGGATGATAGACTGTCCAGTCCTTCACCTCCATATTTATATCGCCCTTCTCCACCGCTTCTCTCTTCGGGAAACGGTTCGTAAGCTCACGACCTACCATGCCGCGGATGATCCTGTCCTCGTTGATCTCCATGGTGTGGCAGTCAAGTGTCTCCACCGTGGATCCGTCTCTGATAACCGTGATCTTGTCCGCCACATAGACAACCTCGTTGAGCTTATGGCTGATGATTATCATAGTCATTCCCTGCTTCTTGAATTCAAGCATCAGATCAAGAAGCGCTCTGGAATCCGTTTCATTAAGGGATGATGTGGGCTCATCAAGAATCAGAAGCTTTGCATGCTTTGCCAGAGCCTTCGCGATCTCAACAAGCTGCTGCTTTCCTGTTCCGATATCCTTTATAAGTACCCTTGAGGATTCCGAAAGACCGACCATCTTCAGATATTTGTCGGCCTCACCGTATGTTTCATTCCAGTTAATGGCGTTCTTTTTTCCTCTCTCATTTCCGAGGAACATGTTTTCACCGATAGACATCTGCGGTACAAGAGCAAGCTCCTGATGAATGATTACGATCCCCTTCTCCTCGGAATCCTTTATCTTCTGGAACTTACACACTTCACCGTTGTAAATAATATCCCCCTCATAGGTTCCGTATGGATAAATGCCGCTGAGGACATTCATCAGCGTAGATTTTCCGGCTCCGTTTTCTCCAACAAGAGCGTGGATCTCGCCCTCCTCAACCGAAAGGTTAACGTTGTCCAAAGCCTTTACGCCGGGGAAGGTTTTTGTGATGTGATCCATTTTCAGCAGTTCCTTTGCCAAACTAAGTCCCCTCCTCTCTTCATTTTACTGTTATTGCCTGTAATCATGATTTTTTAGTCCCTTGCGGTATTATTCCGCTTGTTTATCTGTTCGTATCTGTTCAGAGCCTTTTGCATTCTGAATAGTTACATCTGTTCCTTAGTAGCTGCCAACATTCCTGTTATAAGAAAATCTGAGGCGGGCTAGGCCCGCCCCAGATCAGTTTCTGCTTAAATTTGTAATATTCTGATTACTTAAGCTGATCCTCTGTGTAATATCCGGAGTCGATCAGGATCTCCTTGTAGTTGTTTGCATCTGCAAATACGGGCTCGCAGAGGTATGAAGGAACAACCTTAACATTGTTGTTGTAGGTCTCGGTATCGTTAACATCAACCTCAGCACCGGTAAGGATCTGTCCAACCATCTTTACAACCTGGCTTGCAAGAGTACGTGTATCCTTGAATACGGACATTGACTGCTTGCCTGCGATCATATTCTTTGTGTTCTCAATATCGCAGTCCTGACCTGTGATGATGGGATACTTGCCGTTGTAGTTTGCTGCAAGTGCATTCTCAACACCAAGTGCTGTAGAGTCGTTTGAGCAAAGCCATACATCAAGATCTGTTCCGTCTGCATAGTATGAAGAAAGAATGTTCTCTGCTCTGGCCTGAGCTACGTCGGTTCCCCAGGTAGGAGTAGCAACGTCTTCAAACTTGGTCTGTCCGGACTTAACTACGAGCTTTCCGCTGTCGATGTATTCCTTAAGAACATCATAAGCACCGTTGAAGAAGAAGCCTGCGTTGTTGTCACCGGGATCTCCTGCTGTGAACTCGATGTTGAAAGGTCCTTCAGCGTTGTCAAGGTCAAGCTTTTCTTTTACATATGTACCCTGAACGGTACCAACCTTGTAGTTATCAAATGTAGCATAGTAGGAAACTGCATCGGAATCCATAAGCAGACGGTCATAAGCGATAACCGGGATATTGGCTTCCTTTGCCATATCAAGAGCTTCACCAAGTGAAGATCCTTCGATAGCTGCTATAACGAGAACCGAGCATCCGCCGCTTATCATGTTCTCAACCTGTGAAAGCTGGGTCTGAACGTCGTTGTTTGCGTACTGAAGGTCTACCTCATATCCTGCATCCTTAAGTTCTTTCTCCATGTTTGCGCCGTCCTGGTTCCATCTCTGGAGGTCCTTGGTGGGCATTGATACGCCAACCTTTCCGCCGGCTGCGGGAGCTGCTGCTTCTTCTGCAGGTGCTGCATCTGCTGCGGGTGCTGCTTCCTCAGCGGGAGCTGCTTCCTCAGCGGGAGCTGCCTCTTCTGCTGCAGGTGCGGGAGCTGCTTCCTGTGCTGCGCCTGTGCTGCCGCCGCAGGCTGCAAGTGAGAATGTCATTGCACCGGCAAGCAGTACTGCCAATAACTTCTTTGCCATAATAATTTTCCTCCTCTTTTGAAAAATAAATTTGCGTGTTGCTTTAAGGTATTTTCTAAAACAACTTTTGTAAAGCTCTTTTATAATATTGCTTAACAGCAATAATGTCAATATCCTTTGCCTGCTTTTTTTGTATTTGGTGAAATTATACAAAAACGGGCTGTTCCTTATGTAGAATCTTCCGACTCATATCTTTTCGATATAATCGTTCGCAAAGTGCCAGGCGATTCCCATGAGTCCGGCCTTTCTCGGGAACTTCCCAAGCTTCACGAAATCCGTGTCGTCTCCGAAGGAATTCATTTCCACCACATATTTCTTTAATTCCGGCATATACTCCTTCAGATATTCCGATACGAAGCCTCCCAGCACTATATCGCAGTCAAAGATCATCCTGATATTGCCGATACCGATGGCGAGATGCCTCAGCACATCATCCCACAGAGCCTGGGATGCGGGATCTCCCTTATGTACCAGATCAAAAAATTCCTCTATGGTCTTCCCTATATCCACACTGAATCGAAGGGCGCTGCAATATGCCTCCAGACAGCCTCTCTTCCCGCAGTTGCACATAAGCCCGTCGGGCTGTACACACATATGTCCGAATTCTCCGCTTCTGTGGTTCATTCCGGCATAGGTTTTTCCGTTAATGAAAAAGGCACCGCCCACACCGTTTTCCAGAAGGATATACACGAAACCGTTCTTTCTTTCCCTCGGACTCATAGCAAGCCATTCAGCATATCCCGCACAGTTTCCGTCATTCTCAATATAAACGGGATAAGGCTCACAGGCCTTTCTGAGGCTCTGCAGGCTGATATTCTTAAGCTTCATGCTGGGTGAAAGAAGCACCGCGTCTCCGGGGCGGTTCAAAACGCCGGGTATCGTGATGCCTACACCCAGAATACGGTTCTTATTGAGATCATTCTCCTCGATAAATAGAGTGAGCTCTTTCCTGACCTCATTCCCGAGATCCGTAGCGGATGTACTGTCCTTACGCAGACTCTTCTCGGCCAGCTGATTCATTTTCAGGTCGGATGCAAGAAAATGTATGTGATTGGTGGTAATTGATATTCCGATAGAGAAGCGGACATCATTCTCAACAAGATAACCCACAGGAGGCCTTCCTCCCGTGGATGACTGGGTTTCGCCTGCTTTTATGAGACCCGCCTCCAGAAGCTCGGCTACATTGTGATGTATCGTGGGGAGGCTCAGGTTCAGATCTACTGACATAGCCTGCTTGCTCACAGGCTCATCAGAATTATATATGTATCTGAACACTCTGTTTCTGGTTTTTCTCCGGCGTTCCGTAGCCGTCGGTTCCAAGGTTTTCATCTGCTCTTTCCTGACTTTATTTGATGTTCAGCCGCGGTTTGCTGAAATACTTTTGCAAAATAGATTTACTAAATGTCTTTACTATATCTGCAAAATACACCAAAGTCAAGACCATTTTTACCTATTTCTTGTTTTTTTGACGAAAACAACATTGAAGCGTAACCGTGCAGCAAAAACACAGCCCGCATTTGAGCTTTGACAGAAAATTTTCTGAACAGCAGAACCCCCCGGTGATCAGCTTACGGGGAAGGCATTGAAGGGGGTATCCCCCTGATGAAGAAGCGAGTCCATATCACCCCTGAATAATCTCTCCATAACAGCACAGGAGCAGACAGCAGACCGCAGCGGCTTATGGATACTTGACCTGAGTACCCTGACCTTTCGGCGGGATTTAAACATGATCTTATTATTTACCCTTTTTGTAAGATCCTGCACATACCTGTCCGGAATATAACGCCCCTCCATACCGATTATATAATTCAGGGTTCCACAGAAATTCACCGTATTTGCAAGTACTTCGGAGAGCTTTTCCGTAGCCTCGTCCATCACATCTTCGAATTCCGGTGAGCTGTGATCTTTATTTATTTCACAGAAGTCCCTGAAGGTCAGCTCCTTTCCTGACATTTTACGAAGCTTTTCCTCAAGAACCGATGTGGAAATATAGGTTTCCAGACAGCCTTTTCTTCCGCAGTGACAGGACGGACCGTTTATGTCTATGCTTATATGTCCGATCTCACTGTTAAATCCCGATTCGCTCCTGAAAAGCTGGCCTCCGGATATCAGCGCTGATCCGACCTCCTTTGAAACACCAATGAATGCAAAATTGGAGAGATCCCTTCCCGCGCCGAAGAACAGCTCCGCCAGAGCTGCACAGTCATATTCATTCTCCACAAATACGGGAAAATCATACTTTTCCTTCAGGATCCCGAAGACATCGATATCCTTCATTCCGGAGGGATCCTCCGGTTTTGGAATGACTCCCCTCCGGACATCAACGGGTCCCGGACTTCCGACGCCTACACCGGATATCCGTTCATTTCCGTATTTCGAGAGTATTGAGTCAATCCGCTTAAAGATCTCCGGAAAGATCCGGTCATTTTCTCCTTCCGGCACCCTGAAGCCGCTCTCCGTAAGGACATTCAGCTTATAATCACAGAGCGATACCCCGCCTCCGGTTCCTGAGATATGAACCCCTATGATCTTCGGCGCTCTCCCGGAAATCCTCAGGACTATGGGGTTCCTTCCCTTACCTCCCTGTACACGCTTTTCGCTCTCCTCTATTATCCCCTCATCAATAAATTCGCCTATAACATTCGTGGCAGCCATTTTTGACAGACCTGTTTCCTTGGCAATGTCTATCCTGGAAAAACACTTTTCTGTTGCCAGCAGACGTAAAATAATCCCCCTGTTTTTCTTCTTCAATATACTGTTGTTCAAACCTGATTTTTTCATTTTCTTCTCCGGCGCCCTTGTTTTCATCCCTTAGGATCTGTTGTTACCTGCGGTTCCGCAGGTGACTGTTCTGAATTGTTATCTGCGGTATTTAAACGAATATTTTGTTATAATTCTAAATAATTTTTCAGCTTTTTGCAAATACCCGGATATATGTTATGATTATAGCGCCTTCGGCTCCTGTCCTATGCGCAGACAGCCTTGTTTTCCGGCAATAGCCTTTTGGCGCTTTGATCATTTTATTCCCAAGGAGGAGATGTATGGGTGGATTTTTCGGAGTAGCATCCAGAGGTGACTGTGTCTTTGATCTGTTTTACGGAACGGACTATCATTCCCATCTAGGTACAAGACGTGCCGGAATGGCGGTTTTCAATAAAGGATCCGGCTTTAACCGTGCGATCCATAATATAGAGAGCTCCTACTTCAGACCGAAATTTGAGAGAGACCTGGAAAAGATGGAGGGCAATCTGGGCATAGGCTGTATCAGCGACTATGAACCCCAGCCGCTCATTGTAAGATCGCATCACGGAACCTACTCCATAACCACCGTAGGAAAGATAAACAACAGCCCGGAGCTCGAAAAGCTTCTTTTCCGGAATAACCATGCACAATTCCTGGAAATGAGCGGAGGCGATATTAATCCGACCGAACTGACCGCTTCCCTTATAAATCAGAAGGACAGCATTGTGGAGGGCATACGATATGCCCAGGAGATGATAAAGGGCTCCATGACCATACTCCTGATGACGGAGAAGGGAATATATGCCGCGAGGGACCGTTACGGCAGGACTCCGGTGGAGATTGGGCAGAAGCCGGATTCCTTCTGCGTCTGCTTCGAATCCTTTTCATTCCTGAATCTCGGCTACAATCCGGTTCATGAGCTAGGTCCCGGAGAAATAGATTTCATTACACCTGATGGCTATGAGATCCTGTCAAAGCCCCTTGACCGGTTGAAAATATGTACCTTTCTCTGGATCTACTACGGTTTTCCCGCGTCCACATACGAGGGACTCAATGTGGAAAACATCCGCTACAGATGCGGCGCCGCACTGGCGAAAAGAGACAGGGACAGAGGCATTTCCCCGGACATCGTGGCCGGGGTTCCGGATTCCGGTGTCGCCCACGCCATAGGCTATTCCAATGAATCCGGTATCCCCTACGGCAGACCCTTTGTTAAATACACTGCAACCTGGCCCCGCTCCTTTATGCCCACGCACCAGAGCAGGAGAAATCTGATCGCAAAAATGAAGCTTATACCGGCCAGAGAGCTTATCAGGGGAAAAAAGCTTCTGCTTATCGACGATTCAATAGTCCGCGGGACACAGCTTAGGGAAACCACCGAATACCTCTTTAATAACGGCGCATCCGAGGTTCATATACGGCCTGCCTGTCCACCTCTGGTCTTCGGGTGTAAATATCTGAATTTTTCCAGATCAAATTCGGAAATGGAGCTTATCACCAGAGGGGTCATAGAAAAGCTGGAAGGCAGCGCGGATCCCGGCCCTGAGGTTCTTGAAAGATACACGGATCCTGACAGCTCCGAGTATGCAGCCATGCTCGAAGAAATACGTACAAGGCTCAAATTTACCTCACTCCACTATCACAGGCTGGATGATATGATAGAGGCTGTAGGACTGAAGCCCTGTGACCTCTGTACATACTGCTGGAACGGAAAGGAATGAAAGCAATGATAAAGACAGGCTTTGATAATGATAAATATCTTCAGATCCAGTCGGAACACATCGCGGAAAGGATCGGACAGTTCGGAGGCAAGCTTTATCTGGAATTCGGAGGCAAGCTCTTTGATGATTTCCACGCATCCCGCGTGCTGCCCGGCTTCCATCCGGACTCAAAGATCCGAATGTTAAAGAAGCTCAGGGATCAGACCGAGATCATAATCGCCATAAATGCCGGAGATATAGAAAAAAACAAGGTCAGGGGAGACATAGGCATTACCTACGACATGGATCTTCTCCGTCTGGTTGACGCCTTTACAAATAACGGTCTTTACGTCGGAAGTGTTGTTATGACCCAGTTTGCCGGCCAGTCATCCGCGGTAGCATATGAGAAAAAGCTGACGGCTCTGGGAGTTAAGGTATACCGGCACTATGTAATACCGGGCTATCCTTCAAACATCCCCCTCATCCTCAGCGACGAAGGCTACGGAAAGAATGATTACATCGAAACAACCCGCCCCCTTGTGGTCGTTACCGCACCGGGACCGGGCAGCGGAAAGATGGCCACCTGTCTTTCCCAGCTTTACCATGAATCAAAGAGGGGTGTGAAAGCCGGGTATTCCAAATTCGAAACCTTCCCCATCTGGAATCTTCCCTTAAACCACCCCGTCAACCTTGCCTATGAAGCCGCAACTGCGGATCTTGACGATGTAAATATGATAGACCCCTTCCATCTGGATGCTTATGGGAAGACCGTTGTCAACTATAATCGCGATGTAGAGGTTTTTCCCGTTCTCCGTACCATGTTTGAGAAGATCAACGGAATGAGCCCCTACAAATCGCCCACAGATATGGGGGTGAATATGGCAGGCTTATGTATCACGGATGACGAGGCGGTTTCGAAGGCCGCAAATCAGGAGATCATAAGAAGATATTTCACTGCTTTATGTGAAAAGAGAAAGGGAAATGCGGGAGACGGTCCCGTACACAAGATAGAGCTCTTAATGGAAAAGGCGGGTATTTCCGTCGGGAACCGTCCTGTGGTGGCTGCAGCAAATATCAAGGGTGAGGAAACCGGCGGTCCCGCTGCAGCAATGCAGATGGAGGACGGCACCATCATAACCGGAAAAACCTCCACGCTTCTCGGTGCTTCCAGTGCCATGATACTGAATGCCCTGAAATATCTGGCCGATATCGAGGATCAGATAGAGCTCATATCCCCCACCGTGATCGAGCCCATTATGGAGCTGAAGGTAAAATATCTCGGGAATCACAATCCCCTGCTTCATATAGATGAAATACTGATAGCTCTTTCCATCGAGGCTCTGAAAAACGACGCGGCCAGAAAGGCCTACGAGCAGCTGCCGAGGATAGCGGGTCTGGAGGTTCATTCCTCTGTTATTCTATCCCAGGTAGATGTGGGAATATTTAAAAAGCTGGGAGTCAACCTGACCTGCGAGCCCAAATACCACTCAAAAAAGCTGTATCACACCTGATCAGGAGGATTTAACGAAGCGCTGGATCTTCCTGATCATGCCGCTTAAAACGTGACCCTGACCGATCTCTTCAAACCTGTCAACGCCCTTGTCCATCATATATTTCACGCTGTCTACCCAGCGGACGGGTGAAATCAGCTGCTCTGAAAGTGTCTCGGAGATCCTGTTTTCATCATAGGGAAGTGCGTTCACATTGGCGATCACAGGGATCTCCATCTTTCCGAAGCTTAAGCTCTTTAATTCCTCCGTAAAGACCTTCCTTGCATTCTCCATATACGGTGAATGGAAGGCTCCGCTTACGTTCAGAACCTTGTACAGGCTGCAGCCCTCTGTACCTGTAAAGATTCCTTCTGCCTTCAGGATATCTTCCTTTTTACCGGAGACCACTATCTGCACCGGTGTATTCAGATTTGCAATATATATTTCCGAAAGAGCGTTCTCATCGAGGACTTTGGCGACTCCTTCCCTGTCAAGACCCACAACGGCCGCCATAGCGCCGCCCTCTTCAAGACTCATAAGCTCTCCTCTTCTTTTCACCAGAGCAAGTCCTGTTTCAAAATCCAGGATCCCCGCAGCGAAAAGAGCAGAATACTCACCAAGACTGTGTCCTGCAACAAAGTCCGGTTTTTCTTCACCATCCTGAAGCTTCTTCAGATAGGAAAGAGAAGAGATCGTAAAAAGTGCAGGCTGTGTGTAGCGTGTATTGTCCAGTACCCCCTTGGGATCCTCGAGACAGAGCTCCCTTATGGAGTACCCGAGTATTTCGTCCGCCTTCCTTGTAAGCTCGGGAAAGGCGTCAAAAAGCTCCTCCCCCATTCCCTTCTGCTGTGAACCCTGTCCGGGAAAAACAAATGCCTTCATTAAATATCTCCTTTCTGTCACCCCTTGACTCCGCCCAGGGTAACTCCTCCAACGATTGATTTGGAGAGTACCAGATAGACCACTATAACCGGGAAGATGGAAAAGGCTATCATCGCATAAACCTGACCCATATCAAACTTCAGCCAGTCAGCGGAACGAAGCTGTGCAATGAGAATGGGAAGGGTTTTCTTTGTATCTGTATGCAGCACCAGTGCCGGTACGAAATAGTTATTCCAGCTAAATACAAAACTGAATATGGCCTGCACGGCAAGCGCCGGCTTCATAAGAGGCATGACTATCTGATTAAAGGTCCTGAATTCTCCCGCTCCGTCTATACGTGCTGCCTCCACAAGGGACAGCGGCAGTGTCGAATCCATATACTGCTTCATATAAAAGAATACCGCAGGGGTTGCCACAGACGGCACGATCAGCGGAATGAAGCTGTCATCGAGTCCCATATTTCCGATCAGCTGCAGGAAACCAAGCGCAGTGATCTGCGTGGGTATCATCATTATCATCAGGATAAAGGTAAACATGAATCTCCTGAACCTGAAGTCATACGCATGTATGGCATAAGCGGTCATAGCCGAGAAATAAGTGCTGAGCGCCGCAGAGCTAAGGGCTATGATAAAGGAGTTCAGCATACCGTAAAGAACGGGCTGGGTGCCATGTATCATATTATTAAGATTTTCAAGGATGAAGGTACTGGGCAGTGCGGAAAAGCCCCTTTTCAGCTCCGAATTCGATCTTGTCGCGTTGATAAAAAGTACATAGAACCAGAAAAGACAGATTAAGGTCACGAGGATCAGAACAACGTATGCCAGCGCTCTTCTTGCCTGTAGGGATATACCCCCTTCCTTTTGTCCGGCCATTTTGCTTTCAGTCATCTTCTCACCTCCTCTTATTCCCCGGAATTCGTAAACTTAAATACTATATAGCTTAAGATTCCGGTCACTATGATCATAAATACGGAAAGTGCTCCGCCGAGACCGTAGTTCTTATTATAAAGATGCTTATTCAGATACATGATAAGTGTCATGGAGGAACGTACCGGATCTCCGCTTCCGTTTGTAAGTATCTGAGGCACATCAAAGAGCTGAAGTCCGCCGATAAGGGAGGTTACC
This sequence comes from uncultured Lachnospiraceae bacterium, assembly GCA_947167135.1. GTDB lineage: Bacteria > Bacillota > Clostridia > Lachnospirales > Lachnospiraceae > NK4A144. The sequence goes on along the minus strand of CAMVGV010000016.1, from coordinate 11,634 downwards.
ATAACATAGATAAGTATGGGCTTCAGCAACGGAAGGGTTACTTTATAGAATATCTGAGTGGCTGTGGCGCCGTCGACCTGGGCTGCCTCAAATAAGGCCGGATCAATCCCCAGCATACCAGCCATCAGAAGGATAGTCGTATTTCCAAACCACATAATACAGTTCATAAATGCGATAAGGGCGCGTACCGACCAGACGTGCGACATAAACTGGAAAGGCACGGATATTATCCCCATCTGCATCAGGATCGAGTTTATGGGACCGCCGTCCGCAAAAAGCGTAAAGAATAGCATGGAGAAGGCGGATGCCATTATAAGATTTGGAAGGTATATAACGGTTTTGAAAAAGGTCTGAAACCTGAGCCTCAGCGAAGGATCCGTAAACCAGGCGCCAAGCACCAGTGATATTATGATCTGTGGAACAAAGCACATTGCCCACAGGATCATGGTATTCGCAAAATATGTGGGCAGATCACCGTTGGTAATAATGGTCACATAATTTTCGAAGCCAACAAAGTTCGGTCCTATCTGCATAAGACCCGAACGATAGTTTTCAAAAAACGAATTGTAAATCGTTGATACAAGGGGTATCAGCTGGAAAACAAGAAAAACAACAATAAAAGGAATGAGGAAGATATAACCCCACTTATTATAGCTTACTACTCTGCTCTTTTTCATGAGCCTTATCCTTTCTATCCGGATACAGGGCGCGAAGTATACCGCGCCCTGCGAAAAAAAGTCTTTATCTGAAATTACTTTGCAAGCTCGGGATACTTCTCACCTATAGCCTTGGTGAACTGTGCATATGCATCGTCATAGCTTGCATTCCCCTCAAAGTAATTCTTCATAGCCTTCTGCAGCTCTTCATTACAGCCCTGGTCGTATGCGCTCTGATTCGAAAGATCGCACTTTTCGGCACCGGCACAGAACATAGGCAGAGGATTCTGTCCGCCGAGGACGGGGAAGGCGAAGGAATCATCGGATGCAGCCTTTTCCATTGCAGGCTTATTATTAACGAAATCGCTGTCCTTCTTAACTATGTCAAGCATTATCTCTTCATTACAGGTGAGCTGCTTCATTATATCACAAACAAGGCTCTTGTTGTCGGTTCCGGCACAGCCGCAGATCCAGGTGCCGCCCCAGAAGAAGCCCTGAGGTCCCTCGGTGGCTCCCCATCCGCCTGCATTCGCGATAGAGCCTGCCTCATCGGCAGCCATGGAGAAATTGATGAGCCATGCGGGCCCGAAGTAACAGAATACCTTTCCGTCGGGATAGAAGCCTGCGCTCCAGTCAGGACTCCAGAGGTCTGCCGATGTAGTCTCTCCTGCGTCCATCATCCTCTTGGAAAGATCGATCCAGTTCTTGATGCTGTCATCAAGGACAACCTTGCCATCCTGTACCCACTTGCCGGAAACATTATTTGAGAATACACGGTATGCATCGTTGGTGGTAGCTGTCATATTGTAGCCGGCAGCCTTCATCTTCTCTGCGGTCTGTTCAAAGGTTCCCCAGTCTGCCACTGACTTCTGAACCTCTGCGGGATCATCGGTGCCAAGGACTTCCTTTGCCGCTTCCCTGTTGTAGATAAGCACGCCGGGGCAGCCCTGCCAGGAGGTTCCCTTCAACACACCCTTTGAATCTGTCATAACGTCCTGGGTGTATTTATACTGATTCTTGAGATCCTCATCCGTAAGGCCCAGATCCTTTACCGGAAGAGCATAATCGGTATCCACGTATTTAAGAGCATAGTCAGCCTCCACAAGGAACATATCGATCTTGTCGTCCGCGGCTGCCTTATCCTGATTCAGAAGAGTCTCATCAAGATGGTTCTGATAAGCATTGTCCTGATTGGGGGTGATATTCCATTTTACCGTAACATCGCCCACCTTTCCGGTTGTGGCATCGACCTCTTCATATCCGGGGAAATGATCCGTAACCCTGGACTTAAACTCTTCATTCCAGGCATATATATTGAGAACCTTTCCTCCGTCGGTGGCCTTTCCCGCACCGGCGCTTCCGCCCTTTCCGCATCCCGCCAGTATTCCAGCTGTCATTGTCAGTGAAAGCAATGCAACCATTAATTTTTTCTTCATAACCGTTTAACCTCCCTTTTTATGATTATCCTGATTTGTTATGATCTTCGTTTGCTATATTTAAAACAGCACTCCGCCGTCTTAAATCCTTTTCCTCACGCCGGTCTCCCAACCGTTCCGCCGGGTTCCAGTCTTCCCTCTATGATAACCTGTTCGATGAGCGCCGCCTTAGGATTGTTTATCATATCGATCAAGCGCTCCGCAGCTGCCCTTCCGATCCCCTCGGTATCCTGAACCACGGTAGTAAGCATAGGTATAACCCTTGAAGCCATCTCCGTACCGTCGTATCCCGCGATGGAAATATCCTCAGGTATCCTTAAGCCCCTTTCACTTAAGGCATTAATCCCTCCAAAGGCGGAAACATCATCGGGATAAAGTATGCAGGTGGGAGGCTCCGGAAGAGACAGAAGCTTTAAGGTTGCCCTGTATGCCCCCTCGGAATCCCTGTATGGAGAAGCTAAAACATACTCATCCGGAACGGTAAGGCCGAAATCCTGCATAGACCTGTAAAAGCTTGCGAGCCTGGCCTGGGTCACTGACGACTCCAGACCGTGGATATATGCGATCTTCCTGTGACCCATACTGTAAACGTAGCTTACCAGATCCCTCATCCCTCCGGCATTGTCCGATATTATGGCTATCCTGTTGTAAAAAATGTGGTCTATGGTAACTACCGGTATATTTCCGTTGATCAGCTCATCCACCTGTGGATCAAAGAAATCCACACAGGCTATCACGACTCCGTCAAAGCCCCTGTACATAGCGTGGGCAAGATAGGTCATATTGTCGGGCCTTGTCTTGTCGGCATTGATAAAGGTTATGTCAAAGCCGTTCCGCTCGGCACATCTCTTGAAGCTGTCCAGCACATGGGAAAAATAGTCGTGGGTAAGTCCGCTGTTCGCTTCATCCACAAAAAGGACTCCGATATTATTCGTCCTTCTGGTCTTCAGCGCCTGAGCCGCAGCGTTGGGATGATATCCAAGCTCCTGCGCAACCCTCTTTATATTCTCCTTTGTTTCCTGCCCTATATCGCTGTGATCATTTAATGCCTTGGATACAGTTGCTATGGAAACCCCGCAGGCCTTTGAAATATCTTTTAAGGAAACGCTGTTTCTTGACATCTTCCTTCTGTTTTTCCTTCCTTGTCCGCCCCTGCCTGGCTTAATCGTTTTCGGCAACGGACTCCTAATAATGCGACTATTATCTAAAAATCTTTTCTCAAACGTTTTAGTACGATAATAGTAATACTCTTTTGAGAATAATGCAATACCTTTTATCTAGTTTACACTAAAATTTTTTTCGAAAAAATATTTCTTGGGAAGAATTGACGAAGCCTCGTCTGAATCCGTAAAAAGATTTTCGTTGTTTTAAGTTGATACGGGCATTTCAGCGAAAATTTCACTTAAAAGCCACGCTTCACCCGGCAAATCCCGGAACACGGATGAGTGACATGAAAAATGATACCCGACGATAAAGGGGAGAATTAAGGTCGCCGGGTATCTGAAATATGAGGGTAGAAGTTGAAATTAACAACTCTTTAAGAAGTCTATCATTTTAGGATGATTCTGTCAATGAAAATCACAATATTTTGTTATCTGCCGGCAAAAAACCACTACATATTCCGTTTTACGATCTCATTCAATACCCGGATATATCTCCCTTATCAGTTCTGCAGCCTCATCGTACAGAAAATCATCTATATAGCCCGAAGCCTCAGTCAGTTTATTGCTCTGGGTGATCCTGAAGGGATAGCGGCTGAGCTTTAATTCGGCTGATTAAACCGTGCAAAGCACGATCTAATCAGCCGTATACGCATGGGAGCAGTCTCCCAATTACTTCAGGTGCCAGATGTCTCTGTTATATTCGGCTATAGTCCTGTCACTGGAGAAAAATCCCGCTTTTGCTATGTTCACAAGCATCATCCTTCTCCACTTCTCCCGATCCTCATAATCCTCAAGGATCCTGTCCTTTGCCTTGATATATGCCTCCAGATCGAGAAGGGTCATAAACCAGTCCTTATTCAGAAGCTCCTTGTAGAGTCTCTCCAGATTTTCCTTATGTCCTGTCTTCATACATTCGGGGGAAATGATAAAGTCCACGGCCTCCTTAACTGTTTCGGACTTGTCGTAAATATCCTTTGATACATAGTCCGCAGCCTCGTAATGCTTTATCACCGTATCGGAATCCGCACCGAAGATATAAATATTGTCGTCGCCCACCAGGCTGTGTATCTCAACATTTGCGCCGTCATCCGTACCCAGGGTCACTGCACCGTTCAGCATAAACTTCATATTTGAGGTTCCCGATGCCTCCTTGGATGCTAAAGATATCTGCTCAGAAATATCGCAGGCAGGTATAAGCTTCTCCGCATAGCTTACGTTATAGTTCGTGACCATTATCACTTTAAGATACTGATTTACCTCGGGATCGTTATTAATGATCTCCTGAAGCACAAGGATGAGGTGAATAATATCCTTTGCGATAACGTAAGCGGGAGCTGCCTTTGCACCGAAAATACAGGTTATCGGGCGCTTCGGCTTCTTCCCGTCCTTTATCTCCAGATATTTATGAATGATGTACAGCGCATTCATCTGCTGTCTCTTATATTCATGGAGACGCTTCACCTGTATATCGAAAATGGAATCCGTGTTAAGCTCTATGCCCTCATGCTTTTTGATGTAAGCTGCAAGCTCTTCCTTATTTGACCTTTTGATATCCTCAAGCGCCTTCAGGACTCCGGCGTCCTCCTTAAATCCAAGAAGCTTCTCCAGAGCATCCGCGTCACTTCTGTACTCTTTACCTATGGTCCTGTCCAGAAGGGCGGAGAGGGGTCTGTTGCACTGCAGGAGCCAGCGTCTGAAGGTTACGCCGTTTGTCTTGTTATTGAACTTTTCGGGATAGAGCTTATAAAAGCTGTTAAGCTCAGTATCCTTAAGTATATCCGTATGTATAGCCGCCACGCCGTTTACGGAATAGCCGTAATGAATATCGATATGAGCCATATGGACTCTCTTTTCTTTATCGATTATCCAAACCTTCGGATCATCCTTATGAGCCTTCTTTACCCTGTTCGCAAGCTCTTTGATAATGGGAACCAGCACCGGCACCACCTTATTCAGATATTCCAGCGGCCACTTTTCGAGAGCCTCCGCGAGGATGGTGTGATTGGTATAGGCGCAGGTCTTCGATACCACGTCTATGGCGTCATCCATGGTGAACTCTTCTTCCTGTGTGAGTATCCTTATAAGCTCCGGGATCACCATTGTGGGGTGGGTATCATTTATCTGGATGGCTACATGCTCATTCAGATCGTGAAGATCATAGCCCTTGTCCTTCATCTCCTTAATGATGAGCCTTGCCCCGTTTGAAACCATAAAATACTGCTGGTAGATACGCAGAAGATTTCCGGCTTCATCAGAATCATCCGGATAAAGGAAAAGTGTAAGGTTCTTTTCCACATCCGTCTTGTCAAAATCTATTCCGCTCTTAACAAGTGACTCGTCGAGGGATTCCACATCAAAAAGATGAAGAAGGCTAAGTCCCTTTTCATAACCTACCACATCTATATCATACATTCTGGACTTTACGCTCACTCCCCCGAATTCAATGTCAAAGCTCACATCCGTCTTTTTCAGCCAGCTTCTGTCATTTATCCAGCCGTCCTTTTCGGCCTGCTGCAGATGATCCTTAAATACCTGCTTAAAGAGCCCGTAGTGGTAGTTTAATCCGATCCCCGCACCGGGAAGCTGTAATGTCGCTATGGAATCCATAAAGCAGGCTGCAAGCCTTCCTAAGCCCCCGTTTCCGAGAGAGGGTTCCCTTTCCTCTTCTTCTATTTCGGATAAGGATTTTCCGCTTTCCTTAAGTATCCCTTCTATCTCATCATAGACCCCGAGATTTATAAGGTTATTGGACAAGAGCTTACCGATCAAAAATTCTGCGGAAATATAATAGATCTTTCTCTTTCCGTCGTTTACCTGCCTTTCATCCGTCAGCTCCTTTGTAAGCTGCAGCAGAACATGGAATAACTCATGGGATGTACACTGATGTACAGGCCTTCCATAAAGTTTTCTTGCAAGAGCGTCAAATTTTGTCCTTACTTCCATTGTTAGTCGATGCCGTTCCTTTCCTTTTTATTTTACAATATCGCTGTACGCCATCCGCACTATCCTGTGGGGCATGACGACCTGTCTCCCCTTTTCTCCGTCCATAAGTCTTTTCGCTTCTTTTACCGCCGTATTCGCAATCTCGTAAAAGTCCTGTCGTACGGTATTCATATCACAGCCTGCGTATGCCATCAGTGCTATACCGTCAAAGCCGCATACCGGGATGTTCCGCCCCGTTTCTTTAAGGGCATTTACTGCCCCTATGGCCATCAGATCGGAAGCGCAGATGATGAAATCCTTATCCCTGCCTGTGACCCTTGCAATGCTTCCGGCCTTTGCCTCGGAAAAATCACCGTATCTGATGCTTAAGCTCACCTTAAGCTCTTCCGCCGCCTTCTTCATACCTTTTGTACGGTCGGCAGTGGTATAATCAGCTCCCCTTCCGGCTATATAGAGAACCGAAGGAGCAGACTCTCCCGGCTGCACAGATCCCGGGTTTTCCTTAATGGTCTTGACGGCCACCTGATACTGAGCCTCCGTGTGATCAATTCCTACAGAGGTAATTCCGTCTGTAACAAAGGGTGCGTCCACAACAACTGTAAAGAAATCCTCCTCCTGAATAAGATTTCTTATCACCTTTGTTTCCTGGGAAAGCCCGAATACCACTATCGCCTGAACCCCCTGTGATCTTAAGTATCTGGTGATATCATCGACAGTCATATTTTCCAGCATGCTGAAAAACACGGTTATGGCATCAATACCCAGCTCACGCGCGGAGTCAAGGGCGCCAAGAATATACTCCATGTAGATCTGGTCAGCACCCCTGGTCTCACGGACAGGATCCATAAGAAGCGCCACACGTCCGGAATGCTTGGAGGAAAGTGCCGCCGCTATTGAATTTGGGACGTAGTTAAGCTCCTTTATTGCCCGGTTAACCTTATTCTTTGTAGTTTCCGTTACATTCGGGTAGTTATTAAGTACCTTCGAAACGGTAGAAATGGCAACCCCGGCATGCTTTGCAACATCCTTAATAGAGACCATAAAGCCGTTTTCCTTCCTGAAAATAGTTATAGTGTGATTTTATCACCCCGGAGGCATTGCCGCAAGAAAAAAGCCATTGCACTGCACAGCACAACGGCTTTTTCATGCGCCGGATGGCAAAAGGTCCGGTGGAGCTTTTGCGGCCGCGTTTAGCCGCGCTGTGCGCGGCTGCGGGCCGTAGAATCGAACCCACTCGTTTTCATGCGCCGGATGGGGTGAGCCGGATTCAGAAAAAGATCCTGCGGATCTTTTTCCCGGCGAACCGACCGACGAGCCACTTTCATGCGCCGGATGGCAAAAGGTCCGGCGGACCTTTTGCGACCGCGTTTAGCCGCGCCGTGCGCGGCTGCGGGCCGTAGAATCGAACCCACTCGTTTTCGTGCGCCGGATGGGACTTGAACCCACACGCCCATAGAGCACAGGAACCTAAATCCTGCTCGTCTGCCAGTTCCGACACCGGCGCAGATATACCGGGATCTCCGTAAGATCCCGATGAAATTGTTACAGAAGGTGCGCTCTCTGTTCCTCGGGAGAAAGAGGACTGAGGTACGCAGGAGCCACGTCCAGCACAGTTATGCAGCCAAAGCGGTCCTCCTTATTCAGCCTGTCAACCGCACGGGCATAAGCTGCAAGTACCGACCCGGTGAATTCGGGATTTGAATCAAGCTTCAGACTATACTCTATCACATGCTTATTGCTGCCGTCACCGGTGGCACCGGTATATATCACTGATCCTCCGTGGGGAAGGCCTGCATGATCTCTTTTCAGTTCCTCTTCGGAAATAAAATTAACGGTGGTATCATAATCCGCAAAGTAGTTCGGCATGGTCTTTATTTCCTCTTCGATCCTTGCCTTATCAGCATTTTCCTCTGCAACGACCCAGCACTCCCTTAAGTGCTTTTCCCTTGTTGTGAGCTCGGGATTTGATCCGCTCCTGACCTTATCAAGCGCAGCCTCTATGGGAACGGTATACTGCCTCGCATCCTTCACTCCCTCAATACGCCTTATGGCGTCCGAATGTCCCTGGCTCACGCCCCTGCCCCAGAAGGTGTAGTCTCTGCCATCCGGAAGTACCGAGTGGGCATAAACACGGTTCAGTGAAAACATTCCGGGATCCCAGCCGCAGGAAATAAGGGCTGTTGTACCTGCATTTTTTGCCGCCTTGTCCACATTCGCAAAGTGCTGAGGTATATTTGCATGGGTATCAAAGGAATCTATGACCGAATAAAGTGCCGCATACTTCGGTGTCATTTCAGGAAGATCCGTTGCAGAGCCTCCACAGATTATAAGCACTTCGATGTCCTCGTGTCCGCTGTCCAGCTCGGAAACGCTCTTTACCTCGGCTCCCGGTGTATTGATCTTTATAGAAGCAGGATCCCGCCTTGTGTACACTGCCTTCAGCACCTGATCTTCATTCCTCTTAACTGCTTCTTCCACTCCTCTTCCGAGGTTTCCGTATCCGAGTATTCCTACTTTTGTGATCATGTTTTTTCTCCTCATTACAAAGATCCTTCGCTATCGCTCAGGATGACAGTTTTTATGATCCTTCGCTGACGCTCAGGATGACAGTTTTTATGATCCTCCGCTTTTGCTCAGGATGACAGTTTTTATGATCCTGCGCTTTCGCTCAGGATGACAAAACTTACTCCCTTATTTCCACAAGACAGTACGGCATTCCCTTACTGTCATTCAGAGAGACCGTGAAAATCCGCTTTCCCTCACTTGTCCTGTCGTTTATCACGGGATAGATAAGGTCGCCCTTAAATGCCTGCTTTCTGTATTCCACCCGGAGACCTTCAGGATTTGTCCTGTCTCCGAAGCCCGCTTCCTCAAGTGCGTCCGTGGCAAATCTGATATAGCGTTCATTATTGACATGCCGATTTATATCGAGATCCCGCCTTCTTACGATCAGTTCATCTGCGGCATACTCCTCTCCCTCCCCGGGATAGGCTATCTTCCTGCCCGTATATGTCATATCCAGCTTTTCACCGGCAGGATAGGCAGCCGCCACATCCGGCGGAACCTTCACCGGGAGCTGGCTTTCGAGGTCGATAAGTGCCCAGATGGAATTGGCCTTTGCGATCATAATGCCTTCTGCATCTTCCATAAAGAAATTCCTGCACCCGAAGATCCCCTTCACGCTGTAGGGAATGGTGCCGACCTTTACCTCTTCATACATGGCGGGATAACGGTCAACCTCTATCTCCCAGAAGAGTATCATCCAGGCGAAGCCCTTTTCCATAAGAACTTCCCAGGAGCCATCGGTCCCGGCGGAATGAAAGTTCGTACAATCCTGGAAGTAATTGACCAGTGCTGGCAAACTCAGCTTTTTATTCACGCCGCATTCGCTGTAACGGATCTTTGCATCAAAACTATACATTATTTCAGATCATCCGGCACTTCCGTAAGGAGTTCCAGCGAGTACTCCTTATTCATCCTGTTGCACATCGCCACAAAGGTATCAAGAGGAACATCATGGAGCACATTCTTTGAACCTCTCATATTGATGGATACCGTATTGTCTGCCGCCTCCTTATCACCGAGAACCAGAACATAGGGATCCTTTAGCGTCTTGAACTGCTTGATCTTTACCTTCATATTCTCATCCGAATAATCGGCTTCGAAACGGATCCTGTTGTCAAAAAGAATGTCGGCAACCTTCTTTGCATACTCATTATTATCGACCCTTATGGGCACGATCCCGACCTGTACGGGAGCAAGCCAGAAGGGGAAGTGTCCCTTAAAGTTCTCTATAAGGATACCGATAAATCTCTCCATGGAACCGAAGATGGCTCTGTGGATAAGGACAGGTCTCTTGAATGAGCCATCGTCCGCCACATATTTAAGGTCGAAATTAAGAGGAAGCTGGAAGTCGAGCTGTATGGTTCCCATCTGCCATTCACGTCCGAGGCAGTCCTTCATCTTAAGGTCGATCTTCGGTCCGTAGAAGGCTCCGTCTCCGGGATTGATCTCGAAATTACCCTCACCAAGCTTATTTGTCAGTATCCTTTTAAGAGCCTCCTCTGCCTTATTCCAGAGACCGATATCTCCCATATAGTCATCGGGTCTCGTGGAAAGCTCGGCAGAATACTCCAGTCCAAAGGTTCCGTATATCTTTTTTGCGATATCCATAATATCGCTTATCTCTGACTCTATCTGTTCCTCGGTTACATAGGTATGGTCGTCATCCTGATGGAACTCCTGTACACGGAAAAGACCGTTAAGGGCGCCGGATTTTTCCTTCCTGTGGATGATATCGGTCTGGGAGAACCTTAAGGGCAGCTCCTTATAGCTTCTCTGCCTGTACCTGTAAACATTGATGGAATTCGGGCAGTTCATGGGCTTTATCGCATATGTACTGTTCTCATCAATGGGAACGGTAAACATGCCGTCCTGATAATGTGCCCAGTGTCCGGACTGCACCCAGAGCTCCTTTGAGGAAAGCACCGGACCGCTTATCTCCTCATAACCGTGGGTCGCATGCTCCCTTCTCCAATAATCGAGAAGCGCATTATAAACCTTCCAGCCTCTTGGCAGCCAGTAAGGCATACCCGGAGCCGTCTCATGGAACATGAAAAGCTCCATCTCGGGACCAAGCTTCTTATGATCCCTTTCCATTGCCTCCTTGATAAAGTTCAGATGATCCTTCAGCGCTTTCTTGTCGGGGAAGCCGTAAACATAGATCCTCTGAAGCTGATCCCTGTTTACATCACCTCTCCAATAGGAGCCGGACACAGACTTCACCTGAAATGCAGCATTCATAAGCTCTCTTGAATTATCAACATGAGGTCCCCGACAAAGATCCACAAAATCATCTCCCGTATGGTAGATGGTTATGGTCTCATCCTCGGGAAGATCCTTAATGAGCTCGGTCTTATACTTCTGATCCTTGAATATTTCAAGGGCTTCTTCCCTTGAAACCTCTTTCCTTGTCCAGTCCTCGCCTCTTTTGATGACTTCACGCATCTTGTCCTCTATCATTTTGAAGTCATCGGTGGAAACTGTCCTCGGCAGGGCGAAATCATAATAAAAGCCGTCATCGATCTGCGGTCCGATGGCATACTGCACTTCGGGTCCGAAGATCTCTATTACCGCTTTCGCAAGTATATGCGACAGTGAATGACGGTATATTTCAAGAAACTTTTCTTTTTCCATTTATTTTTATATCCTTTCCATTATTATCTACAACACATTTAATAGAAGATTCTTCGCTTCGCTCAGAATGACACTAACTTAACGGCATTGCTTTTGAACCCTGATATCATATTATCCTAGTATTTGAATGAAATTGCAAGTTCTTCCCCGATCTTCAAAGGATATACGCAACAATCGTTACTGTTCACAGCCTTTCAGGCTGCGAACGTAACGGGTTTTGCCAATTAAATTGCCTTCGGC
>CAMVGV010000015.1 GCA_947167135.1 uncultured Lachnospiraceae bacterium | reverse complement strand
GTTGAGCAGCTCGCGGCAGCAGGCTGCCAGGGTATCATCATCTGTAACTCAGCTGATTCCGAAATGGCATCGGCTATCCAGACCTGTAATGACAACAAGGTTTATCTTGCTCAGTTCTTCAGGATAATCTCCGAAGAGAACAGCCCTGAGATCTACAAGATGGCTCAGGAGTCCCCTTACTTCATCGGTGCGGTTCACGAGGATGAGGTAGCAAACGGACAGGAGCTTATGAGAATACTTACCGAGGAGAAGGGCTGCAGAGACATAGGCCTTATCGGATGGGAGCAGGGAGATGCTACATTCCTCGGAAGATGGGAAGGCTATAAGAAGGGTCTTGAGGCCTGGAACGCAGCTCATCCCGATGATCAGGCGGTTCTTTCAGAGCCCCAGTACGCAGGAACATCTTCAGACGGCGGACGTCAGGCAGCAGAGGCTCTTATGTCAGCCGACCCTAATATCGATGCTCTTATCCCCGCAGGCGGCGGCGGAGATCCTCTTCAGGGAGCTATCGCAGCAGTTGAAGGCGCAGGAAAGACCGGCCAGATCGCTATCGTATCAACCGACTTCCTTCCCGACCTCGGCGAGAGACTTGAGAATGGTTCAATGGCAGGTGAGTCCGGCGGACACTACTGCGACCCTCTGTTCGCATTCATGCTTGTTTACAATGCAGTAAAGGGTAATTACCAGGTAGCAACCGATTCCTTCGAGGACGTTAAGTTCCCCTACCTCTTCGTAGCATCAAAGGAAGACTATGATAACTATGCAAAGTACTTTGTTGATGAGCTTCCTTACACAGATGAAGAGCTGAAGGAAATGTCCGAGCTTTCACTTCCCGATCTTGAGAAAAAGGCAGGATCACTTTCACTTGAAGACGTTCAGTCCCGTCACGGCTGAGAATAGTATTATCTGATCTTTAAGAGCCGGTTTCGCCGGGATCAAGGCGATGCCGGCTCTATTAAACAGAAGGTGTAAAAAAGAAAAAGAGGGAAATTATGAATTCTTCCAATACAAAGAACGGATCGAAGGGGATATTCGGGCGCTATACCGGAGCGATCATCCTTGTTGGTCTTATTCTGGTTTCGTATATCATTTTCAAGATACTCCGTCCCGAAACCTTCGGGCAGCCTCAGCAGGTGCTGGGTTATTTCCAGCAGTGCCTTATTGATTCGGTAGGCGCCGTGGGTCTTTACTTCATAATAGTCATGGGACTATTCGATTTCTCCATTGGTGCGAACTGCATACTCTGCGCCATTGTGGGAACCGTATGCATGAAAAATCTGGGGATGGGCTATGCAGGCTTTCTGATCGCTCCCCTTATCTGCGGGGCCTTTGTGGGACTCATAAACGGTATCGCCTATATCAAGCTGCACATACCGTCAATGATAGTCACGACGGGACTCGCCCTTATCTACGAATCGGTGAGCTACTATGTGAGCGGAGGCGTCCAGGCCTTCCTTACAAAGGATCAGACCTTCTTCGGACATGCTCCCGGAAACCTGATCATAGCCTGCGCGGCATTCCTTTTATCATATACTCTTCTGGTATATACCAAGGTCGGAACCTACGCCTACGCCATCGGCTCCAATGAAGCAGTGGCGAAGAACATGGGTATCAACGTAAATAAATATAAGGTACTGACCTTTATTATCACCGGCTTCTTTGACGGACTAATGGGAATATTGGCTATCTCCTACGGTTCATCAATGGTATCGGTAACGGGAATGGCATCCATGAGCCGGAACTTTGCACCTACTATGGGCTGCTTCTTCGGGCTTGCATTCCGCCAGTTCGGACTACCGATCCCGGCAATAATCGTGGGTGAATTCCTGATACAGATAATCTACAACGGATTTGTAACCCTTGGAGCGCCAACAGCCATACAGAACGTGGTAACGGGAGTTGCATTGCTCCTTGTGGTTGCCCTTACAATGAAGCCTGTCAAGGGCGAGATAGTCAAGTAGAAAGGAGGTTTTGCGTATAATGTCGGAAATCAGATTACAGGCCGTAGATGTATGTAAGACCTTCGGAATCGTAAAGGCAGTACAGAACGTATCCATAGATTTTTATAAGGGTGAGGTTCACGGACTGATCGGAGAGAACGGCTCCGGGAAATCCACCCTAATGCAGATGCTTACGGGTATATATACCATAGGCAGCGGCAAATTCATCCTGGACGGGAAGGAGATACACGTCCGTAACCAGGTGGAGGCCAATAATGAAGGGATCTCCATCATAGTACAGGAGCTTGGAACCCTGTCGGGACTCACGGTTGCGGAGAACATCTTCTTAGGCCATGAGGACAGGTTTGTTAAATTCGGTATCAAGAATACCAATGCAATGGTAAAGGAAGCAAACGGACTTCTTGAGAAGTACGGCTTCGGACGCATCAATGCGGCGGACATGATAGACCGCTACAACTTCGAGGACAGGAAGCTTATAGAGATAGTGAAGTCCACCTATTTCGCGCCCAAGGTGGTGGTCATCGACGAGACCACAACGGCTCTTTCCCAGGAAGGAAGAGAAGAGCTTTATAAGCATATGAATAGGATAAGGGAAGAGGGGAATACGGTGATCTTTATTTCCCACGACCTGCCCGAGGTTCTGGATAAATGCGACCGGGTATCGGTACTCCGTGACGGTGTTTACATTGATACGGTGAACGCTAAGGACGTGACCGAGGACGACCTTAAGAAGCTTATGGTGGGACGTGAGCTCGGGGAACACTATTACAGGGAAGACTACGGGGAGAAGATATCCGATGAGGTGGTGCTTTCCGTGAAGAATGTAACGGTTCCCGGGGTCATATATGACGTGAGCTTTGATCTCCATAAGGGAGAGATCTTAGGCTTCGGAGGGCTTTCCGAATGCGGGATGCATGAGGTCGGAAAGGCTGTATTCGGTGCCTCCTATGACAGGAAGGGGTCGGTTAAGCTGGCAGACGGAACAGAGATAGATTCCATAGTCAAGGCCATAAAGCACAGCATCGCCTACGCATCGAAGGACAGGGATAATGAGTCCATAGTCATAAACGAGAGTATAGGTGACAATATCTGCCTGCCATCCCTTGATGAGCTGGGCGGGAAGACACATCTCTTAAACGACAGGAAATTAAAGGCCTTTGCGGAAAAGCATGCAAAGGAAATGACGGTAAAGATGGTGGACACGGATCAGTTCGTATCCGAGCTTTCCGGAGGAAACAAGCAGAAGGTGGTTCTTGCCCGCTGGGTCGGGAAGGATTCGGACATCTTGGTCCTTGACAGTCCCACCCGTGGAATAGACGTAAAGGTGAAGGCTGATATCTATGCGCTTATGGACGATATGAGAAAGAACGGAAAGTCCATAATCATGATCTCCGAGGAGATCATGGAGCTTATAGGTATGTGCGACCGTATCATTATCATGAAGGATGGACGTAACAGCGGGGAAGAGCTTCTCCGCAGCCCTGAGCTCACCGAGAATGATCTTATAGCGAAGATGGTTTAAGGAGGACGAAATGGAAAACACGGATGCAATAAAAAATGACGAAGTCCTTGCAGCCGAGGAGAAAGCCTTAAAAAGAGCAGTCCTCGCCTCCAGGATAAGAGCCGTCCTTCCTATAATCGGTCTTGTGGCGGTATCACTGATATTTAATATACTATCCAACGGTAAGCTTCTGGCACCAATGAACATAAAGCTTCTGATGTCACAGGTCTATGTGACCATGATAGCGGCAACAGGCGTGTTCTTCATAATGACAATGGGAGGTCTTGATTTCTCCCAGGGCTCGATACTCGGAATAGCCTCGATAGTATTCTGCTTTCTGTCAAAGTATAATATCCCTCTGGCAATAGTCGGAGGTATATGCGCAGGGGCACTGATAGGAGCAATAAACGGCTTCTTCTATGTGAAGCGGAAGGTAAAGAGCTTCGTGGTTACGATCTGCACAATGTTCCTTTTCAGAGGAGTTATAGAATTTGCAACAACGAACGCTCCTGTACAGGGTGACATAGTAAAGACCGTGTCCTTAAATAATGACCAGCTGAAGATAACAATAACCCTTATCGTTCTCGTCATCGCGTTCTTCTTCTTCAGGTTCACCAAGTTCGGTAAGTATCTGAAGGCCATAGGAGCCGGTGAAAAGGCGGCGGCTTTTTCCGGAATCGAGACTGATAAGATGAAGTTCTGGGTATATGTTCTTGCCGGAGCGATCACGGGACTTGCAGCATTCATAAACGTGGTCAAGGTAGGTTCTGTAACGGCGAATTCAGGGAACCAGCTGGAGACGCAGATAATGATAGCTCTGGTTCTCGGCGGAATGCCGATCTCAGGAGGAGCCAAGGTTAAGTTTGAGAATGTGGTTGTAGGATCCCTTCTCTACATCATACTGAATGCGGGACTTGTAACCCTGGGGCTTACCCCTGCCATGCAGCAGCTTATAGAAGGTATCGTATTCCTTATCGTTGTTGCAATAACCAGTGACCGCAATTCGGTACAGATAGTGAAGTAATAGCATAAAGCAATGATAGAGGGAAATGACTCCTTAAATGAGAGCCTGAAATATGTAAAGCTCTATAACTGGGCCAGAACACTGATCCTTAGCGGAGTGTTGAAAACCGGAGAAAAAATGCTCTCCGAGCATATGCTGCAGAAGAAATTCGGGGTTTCCAGGCAGACCGTGAGGACAGCCTTAAACAGGCTGGAGGAGGATGGTCTGATCCGCAGGGTCAGAGGCAGCGGAACCTATATTTCCTATGTCGAAGCCGGAGGTGAAAGGAACAGTGAGCATATCGGGCTTATTATGAGCTACTTTGCGGATTATATGTTCCCGCAGATATACGAGGGCATAGAGTCTGTTATGAAAGAAAAAGGCATCGCCATCGATGTTGCTGTGACAAAGAACAAACTGAATGACGAGACCATGTATCTGGAAAGGTTTCTGAATTCAAATGTTTCCGGCCTCATAGTGGAGGGTACAAGATCCACCTTCCCGAACCCGAATCTGAAGCTGTACAGGGAGCTGGAGGGGCGGAACATACCAATTATCTTCATCCACAATCACTACAGCAACCTGAAATGCAGCAGTGTTGAGATGGCGGATGAGAAGTGCAGCTACGAGCTGACGAGGATCCTTATAGACAACGGTCACAAAAAGATCGGGGGGATCTTCAAGTATGACGATATGCAGGGTGTTGAGCGTTACAGGGGTTTTACCGAATGTATGTCGGAAAACGGACTGCACATTAATGACGACTGTATAAAGTGGTATTCCACAAAGGATTTCGACTATCAGTTTTCCAAAAAAAGTCTTTCCGGTTTTTTGAAAAAGACCGGGGAATGTACGGCTCTCATTCTCTATAATGATGAGATAGCGGAGAAGTTTATAGACTTTGCGGAGGATAAGGGAAAGAGGATCCCGGAGGATCTGTCAATAGTTTCATTTGACAATATCAGTTTGTCGGAAAATGTGAAGCTGAAGCTCACCAGTGCCATACACCCGAAGTTCGAGCTGGGAAAAAGAGCTGCGAGAAATCTTATCCGAATGATGGAAAGCGGAGATCCGGAGCAGGGCTATTCCTACAGATTCCCGGTATCAATAAGCAACGGAAATTCCGTACTGGACATCAGCTGAATTATATGTCGTTTTAGTGAAAACAATGCCATTTAAGTGAAAACAATGCCATTTAAGTGAAAACAATGTCATTTAAGTGAAAACAATGTCATTCTGAGCAATACCATTGTCATTCTGAGCGAAGCGAAGAATCTTCTCAAGCTCCACAACCAACATCTTTTCGCTATCGCTCAAAGATGTCGCCACGACATCAGTCTTTCAGACTGATGTCAAAGAGCGAAGCGAAGAATCTTCTCAAGCTCCACAACCAACATCTTTTCGCTATCGCTCAAAGATGTCGCCACGACATCAGTCTTTCAGACTGATGTCAAAGAGCGAAGCGAAGAATCTTTGTAACTATTCAGAACAGTCACTTGCGGAACCGCAAGTGGCGTATGAAAAACAAGGCATTACGAATCTTTTTAATTAACAAGGAGGATTGAAAATGAGTAAACTGTATTTTATTCCCGGCAGCCAGGACTTATACGGTGAGGAGTGCTTAAAGCAGGTGGCCGCTGATTGTAAGAAAATGAACGATTTCTTCAATGAGAAGCTTGGCGATACCGTGAAATTCGAGCTTCTTCCAACGGTAGAAACATCAAAGATCTGCGTGGAGGATATGAAGAAGGTAATGGCAGATGATGACTGCGTAGGCGTAGTCACCTGGATGCATACCTTCTCTCCGGCAAAGATGTGGATAAAGGGTCTGCAGCTTCTTCGTAAGCCCCTTCTCCATCTCCATACCCAGGCCAATGAAAAGCTTCCCTACAGCGAGATCGATATGGATTTCATGAACTTAAACCAGGCCGCCCACGGGGACAGGGAGTACGGCTTCATCGTAAAGAAGCTTGGCATCCCTCACGAGGTCGTGGCAGGATACTATGAGAACCCCGATTTCCTCGAAGGCGTAAAGCGCTTTGCGGAGGTGGCAAAGGCAATCGCGTATTCACACGACTTAAGGGTTGCAACCTTCGGGAACAATATGCGTGATGTTGCGGTTACCGACGGAAACCGTCTGGAAGCCGAGATCAAGTATGGCTGGGAGATCAAGTACTGGGGTATCGGAGAGATCGCGGACATCGTCGAAAAGATAAGCGACGAGGAAACCGATAAGAAGATGGACGAGTATCTCTCAAAGTATGAGATGGATACAGACAATACCGAAGCTGTACGTGAGCAGGCAAAGTATGAGATAGCTTTCGAGAAGTTTATTAAGGACAACGGATGCAGAGCATTCACAGATACCTTCCAGGATCTGCACAATATGAAGCAGCTTCCCGGAATCGCCATTCAGAACCTTATGGCAAAGGGAGTGGGCTTCGGCCCCGAGGGCGATTACAAGATCTCAGCTTTTTCCGCTGTTCTTATGAAGATGGCTGAAGGAAGAAAGGGAGCTACCGGATTTATAGAGGATTATACCTATGATCTCACAGCCGGCAGTGAACTGGAGCTGGCATCACATATGCTTGAGGTTCCCGCATCCTTCGCACTTACAAAGCCGAAGATACAGGTACATCCTTTAGGCATCGGAGGAAAGGCGGATCCTGCACGTCTTGTGTTTGACAGCGTTACCGGAGACGGCATACAGGTTACCATTATAGACCTTGGCGATCACTTCAGGATAATCTGTGCCGATATCGAGCTCGTAAAGGTTCCACAGCCTATGCCGAAGCTTCCCGTTGCGCAGATCATGTACCGTCATAAGCCGAACTTCAAGATCGGAACCGCAGGCTGGTGCCAGGCAGGAGGTGCACATCACTCCGTAGTATCCACGGCGCTTACCAAGGAGGATATCATCTTATTTGCCCACCTTACGGACACCGAGCTCATCATCATAGACGAGAATACAACAGAGGCGGATATCAGGAAATTCTGATACGGATCAGTACAGTAAATAACGATATAAGAGCCGGCAGCTAAATTTTGGCTGCCGGCTTCCGTGTTGCGTAAAAACCGCGTTTATGCTAGTGTATTTATTAATCTTCTAAGCGAAGCGAAGAATCTTTCCAAGCTCCACAACCAACATCTTTTCGCTATCGCTCAAAGATGTCGCCATGACATCAGTCTTTCAGACTGATGTCAAAGAGCGAGGCGAAGAATCTTTAACCGCAAAAAACAACGGAGAAATTATAATGAGCGAAGAAAACAATAAAGATACAGACGAAGAGATCACCGAGATCTGCTATATCTGCAGACGTACCATAACTTCCAAAAAGGATCTTTTCCGTATGCCAAACGGCATCAATATTTGTCAGGACTGCTTAAGAAAAACCATGGAGCAGGTGAGCTCCATTGATCTTTCAAATCTATTTATGAACGGATCCGCATTTATGCCGCAGGTGAAGCCGGCCGGAGATCAAAGGCAGGTGAAGCCGGCTGCCAATGAGAAGCAGGATGACGCTGCAAAGGATCAGGAAGCGGAAAAGATCACGGTTGCAGAAAAGCCTGGGGAAGAGGAAAAAGAGAATATCGACACAAAGGAGGACAGTGATCCCGGAGAAGGGGCACCCTACGGATTCCCCGGTATTCCCAATATTTCCTTCCTTAATCTTTCCGATCTCACAAACGGCTTCGGACCCATGATGGGACGGAGTAAGATCAAAAAATCCTCCAAGGAGGATATGAAGAAGGAATTTGATTTTTCGAAGGTCGAAAAGCCCCACAGGGTGAAGGAAATGCTTGATCAATATGTGGTGGGGCAGGAGCATGCGAAGAAGACCATATCCGTTGCGGTCTACAATCACTATAAAAGAGTGCAGGCGGATATCGAGGACGATAATGATGTGGAGCTGGAAAAGTCAAATATCCTGCTCCTCGGACCTACAGGCTGCGGGAAAACCTATCTGGTGAAAACCCTGGCAAGGCTCCTCAATGTTCCCCTTGCCATAGCAGATGCCACGAGCCTTACGGAAGCGGGATATATAGGCGATGATATAGAGTCCGTGGTGTCAAAGCTTCTGGCAGCAGCCGACAATGATGTGAACAGGGCGGAACGCGGCATAATCTTTGTGGATGAGATAGACAAGATTGCAAAGAAAAAAGAGACTCGTACGAGGGACGTGAGCGGCGAATCCGTGCAGCAGGGGATGCTTAAGCTTCTGGAGGGTGCGGAGGTTGAGGTTCCGGTGGGTGCCAACAGCAAGAACGCGATGGTACCTATGGTAAAGATAAACACCAAGGATATACTTTTCATCTGCGGCGGAGCCTTTCCGGATCTTGACGAGATAATCCGGCAGCGCCTTTCAAAGGAGACCTCCATAGGCTTTAATGCGGAGCTTAAGGACAGGTGGGATAAGGAAAAGAACATACTGAAAAAGGTTACGGCCGATGACATAAGGGAGTTCGGGATGATACCGGAATTCATAGGCCGTCTCCCGGTGATCTGTCCCATGGAGGGTCTTTCGGAGGATATGATGGTAGAAATACTGAAAGAGCCGAAAAATGCCATCATAAAGCAGTACGAAAAGTTGCTTTCCATGGACGGTGTGAGCCTTAAGTTTACGGATGAGGCCATGCATGCCATAGCGAAGAAGGCTATGGAAAGGGATACCGGCGCAAGGGCACTGCGTTCCGTGATAGAGGATTTTATGCTGGATATCATGTTCCAGGTTCCGAAGGACGAAAACATCGGACGGGTGACCATTACGGAAGATTATGTAAACGGGACGGGCGGA
Source organism: uncultured Lachnospiraceae bacterium (assembly GCA_947167135.1). Lineage (GTDB taxonomy): Bacteria > Bacillota > Clostridia > Lachnospirales > Lachnospiraceae > NK4A144. Next base: position 43,739 of record CAMVGV010000015.1, on the reverse strand, counting down.
CCTATTATAGACCTTAAGGGGGTTATGGAGCTTGAAGAACACGAGGTATATCCTGACGGGAGCATTTATAACGGCTATCGATCAGTCAGTGAAGCTCCATGCTGAGCTGCATCCCGAAAAGTATAGGGAGGTAGTCAAAAACAGCGGCTTTGCCGGAGAGAGACTGGAAAACAGACCGGAGATCGTAAGGATGGTTTCTGCCGTTCTTACGGTTTTCGGTATTTCCATGATCTTTTTTCTCCCCGATGACACAGTAATGGAAAGGATCAGGAAAGCCGGCTGGACCCTGCTTTCTGCCGGGGGCTTCAGTAATACTTTGGACAGACTTTTCAGGCATTATGTGGTAGATTATATTCCTAAGGGCAGGTATGTATACAATCTGGCGGATTTTGCAATAGCGGCGGGAACCGCCGGATTTGTGGCAGGAACGCTCCTCGACGGGAAAAAGGAGGTTTAATGAGGACAGCCGGTATATTGATGAGTATATCTTCGCTTCCGTCCGATCATGGAATAGGATGCTTTTCAAAGGAAGCCTATGAATTTGTGGACAGGATAAGTGAGGCATCCCTTTCACTGTGGCAGCTGCTTCCGCTGGGGCCTACGGGATACGGTGACAGTCCCTATTCATCCTTTTCAACCTTCGCGGGGAATCCGTATTTTATCGATCCCGAAAGCCTCGTGGAAAAGGGGTGGATAAGGAGAACAGAGCTTCAGAAGTATGATTTCGGGAGAAATGAACGATATATCGATTATGAGAAGCTGAACGAAAACCGCTTCAAAATGCTGAAAAAAGCCTTCCGGAACAGCGGTATCAGTGAAAACAGGGCATTCAGGAGCTTTGAAAGAAGAAATGGATCCTGGCTTAATGACTATGCCTTATTTATGGCGTTAAAGACTGCGGAAAAGGGAGCTCCCTGGACAGATTGGGATGATGGAATAAAAATAAGAAAACAGAAAGACATAAGAGAGGCGCGGGAAAAATACTCCGGGGAAATACTGTTTCACAAATTCCTGCAGTTTGAATTCTGGGAAGAGTGGAAGAAGCTTAAGAAATACGCAAATGACAGGGGAATAATAATAGTTGGTGATATCCCCATATACGTAGCTGCGGACAGTGCCGATGCCTGGGGAAATCCGAAGCTTTTTCAGTTTGACAAAAGTCTTCGTCCCGTATCCGTGGCAGGATGTCCGCCGGATGCTTTTTCCGCCACAGGGCAGCTTTGGGGGAATCCTTTGTATGACTGGCAGTACCATAAGGATACAGGCTTCAAGTGGTGGATGAAACGCTTAAAGAGGGTCTTTGAGCTCTATGATGTTGTGAGGATAGACCACTTCAGGGGATTTGACGAGTATTACGCGATCCCCTTCGGCGATAAGACCGCAGAGCACGGACACTGGGAAAAGGGACCGGGCTATGCCCTCTTTGAAAGGATGAAAAAAGAACTTGGGGACAGAGAGGTCATTGCGGAGGATCTCGGCTTTCTTACCCCATCGGTCCGGAGGCTTCTCAAAAGAACCGGATATCCCGGAATGAAGATTCTGGAGTTTGCCTTTGATGCGGAGGGAGATTCCGATTATCTGCCCCACAATATCGTTAAGAATTCCGTGATCTATACAGGAACACATGATAATGATACCTGCCGTGGATGGTACAGATCATTGTCAAAAAAGGACAGGCGCTTTGCGGATAAATACCTGGATATCGGGAATGTACCCGAAAAGGAGATCTCATGGAGCTTTATAAGAGCCGCAATGATGAGTGTTTCGGACTATTGTATCATTCCGGTGCAGGACTTTCTGGGGCTCGGAAGCGAGGCCAGGATAAATACGCCCTCGACACTTGGGGATAACTGGAAATGGCGTATGAAGAAAAACGAGCTTACGAAGAAGACAGTTAAACGGATCTCAGAGATGGTGAAATTATACAGAAGAAAAAATTCTTCGTACTGTCATCCTGAGCGAAGCGAAGGATCTTACTGATTATTTGAAGAGGAGCACATCTATTGAAAGACGTAGAAATCGAACGAAAATGGCTCATAGACAAGCTCCCCTTTGACCCGGAGGAATACAGCTGTCTTATTATCGAGCAGGCCTATCTATCAGTATCTCCGACCGTGAGGGTCAGACGGGAAAATGAGGAATACTACCTGACCTACAAGGGTGCCCATGGAACAGATGGAAACAATGACCTGTCCCATTCGGAATACAACCTCCCCCTTGACAGGGCTTCCTATGAACACCTGAAGGAAAAAAGGGACGGAAGACTCATACGGAAGAAACGCTACCTCATTCCGGAGAAGGATGGGCTGACCATAGAGCTGGATATTTTTGACGTACCCTATGAGGGACTTATCCTTGCCGAGGTTGAGTTTGACAGCGAAGAGGAGGCTCTTGCCTACAGGGCTCCGGACTGGTTCGGAAAAGATGTGACGGGGGAACGGCAGTACAAGAACGCATTTCTGGCCTTATCAGAGGTGACCGTGGAGAAAGAATGAAAGAACCTTCGTCGCAGGTTCCTCAGGATGACAAAGAGATGTATGTCAAACGAAGAGTTACGAACGGCAGAGGGATAGAAAGGAGCACACAATGAAAAAAGCAGCAGTATTTTTAGCAGACGGATTTGAAGAGATAGAAGGCCTTACGCCGGTTGATATGATGAGACGGGCCGGGGTGGAGGTGACTACCGTGTCAATAAGCGGAAGCTTAGATATCCGCGGGAGCCACGACATTATAATAAAGGCGGATAAGCTGTTTGAGGAAGTGGATTTTGGAGGGATGGACCTGCTGCTTCTTCCCGGAGGCGGCAAGGGTACGGAAAACCTGGAAAGCTGTGAAAAGCTTCTTGATCTCCTGAAAAAAGCAGACAGTGAAAAGAAGCTGATAGCCGCTATCTGTGCGGCTCCGAGGGTGCTCGGAAAGCTTGGTCTCCTGAGTGGCGAAAGAGCCATCTGCTTCCCGGGAAACGAAAAGTTCCTCGAGGGTGCTGAGATTGCAGCCGGAGAAAAGGCAGTAATAAGCGGCAGGTTCATAACCGCAAGAGGAATGGGTGTTTCCGTTGAATTCGGCGGAGCGGTGCTGGAGGCACTCCTCGGGAAGGAAAAGGCAGAGGAAATATTAAGTAAGGTACAATATTGATTATTTAAGCTTTCTTATGGTATAATTCCAAGGTTGTGATTATCGTAATACTTGGATCCGTGGCGGAGAGAGCCCGCACTTTACCCGGATCCATAGGAAGGAAAGAGAAATGAGTTTAAAGGTTGAGAATTTAGAGCACAATATGGCATGCCTTACCATAGAGGCTTCTGCCGAGGATTTTGAGAAGGCATGTCAGAGTGCTTACCAGAAGCAGAAGGGGAGGATCACCGTTCCCGGTTTCAGAAAGGGAAAGGCTCCCAGAAAGCTTATAGAAAAGATGTATGGCGAAGGAGTGTTCTTTGAGGAAGCGGCAAATGAACTTATTCCGGAGGCATACAGCAATGAGATAAAGGAGCATAAGGAGCTGGAAATAGTATCCCGTCCTGAAGTGGATATAGTCCAGATAGAGGCGGGAAAGCCCTTTATCTTTACGGCGGAGGTTGCATTAAAGCCCCCGGTTGAGCTCGGCAAGTATAAGGGTGTCAAGTGCACAAAGATCGATACCTCTGTTTCGGACGAGGAGATCGACAAGAGGATAGAGGAAGAGAGGGATAGGGATTCCAGGATAGTTCCCGTTACAGACCGTGCCATAAAGGACAAGGATATCGCCACCATAGATTTTGAGGGATTTGTGGATGATGTTGCCTTTGACGGAGGCAAGGGTACAGACTACGATCTGACCATAGGCTCCCACTCCTTTATTGATACCTTTGAGGAGCAGCTTATCGGGAAGAGCATTGGCGATGATACGGAAGTGAACGTCACATTCCCTGAGGATTATCAGGAGAAGAGCCTTGCGGGAAAGGCAGCACTTTTCAAGGTTTCCGTAAAGGGCATCAAGGAAAAGCAGATCCCCGCACTGGATGAGGATTATGCTTCGGATAAGGGCTTTGACAGCGTTGATGAATACAGGGAAGATATAAAGAAGAGCATTGCCGGGAGAAAGGAAGACGAGGCAAAGGCAGCCAAAGAGGATGAGCTTCTGGGAGCCATAATAGAGGATTCAAAGATGGATATTCCCGAGGCTATGATCGATACGGAGGCTGACGGCCTGGTACGCAGCTTTACCCGTAATATCGTTTCCCAGGGAATGAGCCTTGAAATGTATATGCAGTATACCGGCATGACCCGGGAAAGATTAAAGGATCAGATGAAGGAACAGGCGGAAAAGAACATAAAGAGCCGTCTGGTTCTTGAGGCCATTGCGGAGGCCGAAGGCATTGAGTCCACGGATGAGGATTTTGACAGGGAAGTGGAAAAGATGGCTTCCCAGTACAAAATGGAGACCGAAAAGCTGAAGGAAATGATGATGGACGAGGAAAAAGAAAACATCCACCATGATATCAGGATGCAGAAGGCGATTGACCTGATACTTTCCGAAGCGAAGGAAACCGCAGAAAAGAAATCAAAGAAGAAGGATGGTGAATGACATGCTGGTCCCTACAGTCATAGAGACAACTAACCGCGGGGAGAGAGCCTATGATATTTATTCCAGGCTGTTAAAGGAGCGTATCATCTTTCTCGGCGATGAGGTTACAGACCAGACCGCAGGACTTGTGGTTGCACAGATGCTGTTTCTGGAGGCGGAGGATCCCGATAAGGACATCCATTTCTACATTGATTCTCCCGGAGGTTCAGTAACGGCGGGTTTTGCGATCTATGATACAATGAATTACATCAAATGCGATGTCTCCACGATCTGTCTGGGAATGGCAGCATCCATGGGAGCTTTCCTTCTTGCAGGAGGAACAAAGGGAAAGAGGCTTGCTCTTCCCAATGCGGAGATTATGATCCACCAGCCTTCGGGCGGTGCAAGAGGGCAGGCGACCGAGATCGAGATAACCGCCAGACAGATATTGAGAACCAGGGAAAGATTGAATAAGATACTTTCCCGGAACACAGGTAAACCCCTTGAAACCATTGCCCTTGACACTGAAAGGGACAACTGGATGACTGCCGAGGAAGCAAAGGAGTACGGGATCATAGATGAGATCGTGGTTTCCAGAGCGGCCGCTGAGGAAGCAGCAAAGGCAAAGGAAAAGTAAATGGCAAAAAATGAACCAAAGATAAGATGTTCTTTCTGCAATAAAAGCCAGGATCAGGTCACGAAGCTGATCTCGGGCCCGAACGGAGCATATATCTGTGATGAATGTGTTGCCATCTGCGCAGACATTCTGGACGAGGAGATGGAGGAATTATCCTTCGGCAATGAAACGGAGATAAACCTCCTGAAGCCCAGACAGATCCACGAATTCCTGGATGAGTATGTGGTGGATCAGGACGAAGCGAAAAAGGTCTTGTCTGTAGCAGTATATAACCACTACAAAAGGATACTTTCAAATAAAGAATCGGACGTAGAGCTGCAGAAGAGCAATATTCTGATGCTGGGACCCACCGGATCGGGAAAGACCCTGCTGGCTCAGACGCTCGCAAAGGTTCTGAATGTTCCCTTTGCCATAGCGGATGCTACCAGTCTCACGGAGGCAGGCTATGTTGGAGAGGATGTGGAGAATATCCTTCTGAAGCTCATACAGGCTGCGGACTATGATGTGGAAAGGGCACAGATCGGGATCGTTTATATAGACGAGATAGACAAGATCACCAGAAAGGGAGAGAATGTTTCCATTACAAGGGACGTTTCGGGAGAGGGCGTACAGCAGGCGCTGCTGAAGATCCTGGAAGGAACCGTCGCCTCCGTTCCACCCCAGGGAGGCAGGAAGCATCCCCATCAGGAGCTAATACAGATAGATACGACAAATATCCTCTTCATCTGCGGCGGTGCATTTGAGGGTCTGGACAAGATAATAGAGACCAGGCTGGATAAGAAGTCCATAGGCTTCAATGCCGTGATAGGCTCCAGTAAGGAGTCCGGAATAGGAGAAGCCTTCCACAAGGTTCTGCCCGAGGATCTGAATAAATTTGGACTGATACCGGAGCTGATAGGAAGACTTCCGGTTACGGTGGCGCTTGATAACCTGCAGAGGGACGCTCTGGTAAGCATACTTACTGAACCGAAAAATGCTCTGGTCAGGCAGTATGTGAAGCTTATGGAGCTGGATGACGTGAAGCTTACCGTAGAAAAAGCCGCGGTGGAAGCCATAGCGGATAAGGCTCTGGAGAGAAAGACGGGAGCCAGGGGATTGAGATCCATAGTCGAAAACGTAATGATGGATGTAATGTATAATATTCCGTCAGACGACAGCGTCCAGGAGGTCATAGTGACAAAGGAGGCCGTTGAGGGAACGACAGAGCCGCTTCTCGTTCATTATGACAGAGAACAAAAGGAAGCAAAATAAGAAAACTGTAATGTTAACGAGGGGTGGAGGCTTCGGCTTCCACCCTTGATGCTATTCTCGCAGGAAAGTGTCATTCAGAGGGCGCTTAACGAATTATTATTGGTTCATTTCATAGTGGAATAAAGAATATGAGAAAAAAGACAGAAAAGACGGAAAAGACAGAAAAACTGAAAAGATTACCCTGCATAGTCTTAAGGGATCTCACCATTTTGCCGAATGTGATCATGCACTTTGATATTTCCGAAGAAATATCCATAAATGCCATGAACCTTGCAATGACGGGAAGCCAGGAGCTTCTGGTCGCTACGCCGAAGGATCCCGATAAGGAAACCATAGAGAATGAGGACATCAACACCATAGGCACCCTTGTAAGCATCAAGCAGGTTATCAAGATGCCGAACCGTATCTCCCGCATAATGGTTGAAGGTAAGGAAAGAGCGGAGATCATTTCCTTCAGCGGGACTAAGAAGCTAAGAAAGGTCGATGTGAGGACCTATACAAGGGAGGAGCTTAATGATGTAACCCCTGAGAGGGCTGAGGCTATGCGCCGGGAGATCCTGCAGCGCTTCTGGGAATATATCTCATTCTTTCCAAGGACAGGGAAGACCTTCAGGGCGCAGTTTCTGGAAATAGAGGATCTCGGGGATATGATGGATGCCATCATAGCAAACCTTCCACTGGAAAACAAAAAGAAGCAGCATATCCTTGAATCCTTAAAGATATCGGAAAGATATGAGGAAGAGAGCAGGATACTGGAAGAGGAACTGGATGTGGCCCGTATCCGTTCTGAGCTTGCCGTAAAGGTCAACGGAAAGGTTGAGAAGGATCAGAAGGACTATGTGCTCCGGGAGCAGCTCCGTTATATCAGGGAGGAGCTGGGTGATGATTCGCCTGAGACCGAGGCCGATAAGTACAGAAAAGCACTGGAAAAGCTGGATGCTCCCGAGGAGGTAAAGGAGCATATAGAAAAGGAGATCGACAGATTTACCAACATTCCTTCGGGGTCTTCGGAAAGCGGAGTGGAGCAGGTATATATTGAGACGCTTCTGGACATGCCGTGGAATAAAGAGTCAGAAGAGAATAAATCTCTCGACAATGCAGAGAGGATACTTGAGCGGGATCATTACGGGCTGAAAAAGGTAAAGGAGAGAATGCTGGAATTCCTGGCTGTGAAAAACCTTACCGAAAAGGGACAGAGCCCCATAATACTGCTCGTGGGGCCTCCCGGAACGGGAAAGACCTCCATAGCAAAATCCATTGCGGAAGCTCTGAACAGAAAGTATATCCGCATATCCCTGGGAGGAGTGAGGGATGAGGCGGAGATAAGAGGGCACAGGAGAACCTATGTGGGAGCCATGCCCGGAGTCATCGCCAAAGGACTGCAGCATGCAAAGGTCAGAAATCCGCTCATACTTCTGGATGAGATAGACAAGATAAGCTCGGAATACCATGGAGCAACAGCCTCAGCTCTTCTGGAGGTATTGGATTCGGAGCAGAACAGGTTCTTCAGGGATCATTATATCGAGGTGCCTCTTGACCTTTCGGATATTCTCTTTATCGCAACTGCGAATACCACCGATACCATACCGGGGCCGCTTCTTGACAGGATGGAGGTAGTGGAGGTGTCCGGCTATACGGAAAATGAGAAATTCCATATAGCAAAGGAGCATCTGATCGGGAAGCAGCTTAAAAAGAACGGCTTGAAGAGAAGCAACCTGAGGATAAACGATTCCGCCATAAGAGCCATGATAAGCTCTTATACAAGGGAATCGGGTGTACGAAGCCTTGAGCGCCGTATAGGTGAGATCTGCAGAAAGACTGCAAGGAAGGTTTATAGCGAGGAAAAGAGCCGTATTTCCGTAAATGCTAAGAATCTGGAGGAGTATCTCGGAAATGTAAAATACCTTCCGGAGGATGAAGCAAAGAAGCCGGAGATAGGCATAGTCCGGGGTCTTGCCTGGACAAGCGTAGGCGGCGTGACCCTTGAGATAGAGGTAAATGAGATGCCCGGAAAGGGCGCCCTTACCCTTACGGGTCAGCTCGGAGACGTGATGAAGGAATCGGCGAATATAGCCTTTACACTTGTCCGGAGCATGACAGAGAAGTACGGAAAGGATGCCAGGTACTTTAAGAGCCACGATTTCCATCTTCATATCCCGGAGGGCGCGGTTCCGAAGGACGGTCCCTCTGCCGGGATAACAATGACCACGGCTCTCTTCAGCGTGGCAACCGACTCCCCGGTAAGGGGTGATATTGCCATGACCGGGGAAATAGACCTTAGGGGTAATGTTCTTCCGATAGGCGGTCTGAAGGAAAAGCTGCTTGCCGCGAAAAATGCAAAGATGCGTACAGTTCTGGTTCCCGAAAAGAATAAGAGGGATTTCTCCGAGATATCCGAGGAGATCACAGAAGGACTGGACATCATCTATGTAAAGAGAATAGAGGAAGTGCTGGAAAGAGCCCTCGTGGAAATGCCTGTTGAAAAACCGGCAGCAAAGAGGAGCAGAGCGGGCAGCGGGAAGAAATGATCATAAAAAATGTGGAACTGGAAACGGTCATTGGTGTCACCACGAAGACCATTCCCGTAACGGGACAGCCGGAGATAGCTTTTGCAGGACGAAGCAATGCGGGGAAATCAACCCTTATAAATGCTCTTATGAACCGCAGGAACTATGCCAGGGTTTCGGAGACACCGGGAAAGACCCGGACCATGAATTTTTACCATATCAATAATGAGTTTTACTTTGTGGATCTTCCGGGCTACGGCTACGCAAAGGTAAAAACGGATTTCAGAGCCGAATGGGGGCCTATGATAGAGGGGTACTTTGCTGCATCGAGGGACTTACGGGCCATATTCCTCCTTATGGACATCAGGAGAGATCCGAATGAGGACGACCTTATGATGCTGGACTGGATGAAGTCCTCCGGCTTCGAACCCATAGTCATAGCCACAAAGGCCGACAAGGTAAAAAGGCAGGAAAAGATCAAAAGGCTTGACAGCCTGAAAAACACTCTGGAAGCAAAGCTAAAGAGTGAAGCAAGGATAATCCCTTTTTCTTCCCTGGATAAATCGGGAAGGGATGAGATATATGAGGTGATAGATGAAATACTGGAAAGGAGTGTTGAAGAATGACAAAGGTTGACATAATTTCAGGATTTTTGGGAGCAGGGAAGACCACCCTGATAAAGAAGCTTATCGCGGAGTCCTTTAAGGGACAGCAGGTGGTACTCATAGAAAATGAATTCGGGGAGATCGGCATTGACGGAGGTTTCTTAAAGGATGCCGGTATAAATATCACTGAAATGAACTCCGGCTGTATCTGCTGTTCTCTTGTGGGAGATTTCAGTACTGCCCTGAAGGAAGTGGTGGAAAAGTATCATCCCGAAAGGATAATAATAGAGCCCTCCGGAGTCGGAAAGCTTTCCGATGTGGCAAGGGCAGTGGAGAGAGCAGACGGGGATGAGCTGAAGGTAAACAGCATGGTCACCGTTGTGGACGGCAATAAGGCGAAGATGTATATGAAGAACTTCGGAGAGTTCTTTAATAATCAGGTGGAGACTGCAGGAACCATCATAATAAGCCGCAGCCAGTCGGTGAAGCAGGAAAAGCTTGACGAACTCCACAGGCTTCTTCGTGAGCATAATAAAGAGGCGGTCATTATAACCACTCCCTGGGATGAATTGAAGGGAGATCAGATACTTTCCGCAATGGAAAAGGGTCATACCCTGGTGGATTCACTTATTGAGGAGATAATGTCAAAGCCTCACGATGAAGATGAGCATGAACATCATCATCACGACCACGACCATCATCACGGGCACGAGGACGGGCATGACCATGACCACGATCATGACCACGACCATGATCACGATCACGACCACGATCACGATCATCATCATGAGCACCATCACGACCATGATCATCACCATCATCATCACGACCATGATGCGGATGAGGTATTCCAGAGCTGGGGTGAGGAGACCGCACGAAAGTTTGACGAGGATGAGATCAGGGATATCCTTGAGAAGCTCAAGGAGGGAGATACCTATGGAATGGTGCTTAGAGCCAAGGGCTATGTTCCGGACAAAAACGGAGGTGAATGGATACACTTCGATCTTACCCCCGGTGAGTATGAGATCCGTAAGGGTTCTGCAGACTACACCGGACGTATCTGTGTTATAGGTTCAGGAATAAAGGAAGACCTTTTAAGGGAGCTTTTCAATGTTTAAGAGTAAGGAAGTACCTGTATATCTGTTTTTCGGTTTTCTGGAAGGGGGCAAGACCAGCTTCATTATGGAGACAATGAAGGAGGGTCAGTTCCGGGACGGGAAAAAGACCGTTTATATCCTGTGTGAGGAAGGGCTTGAGGAGATAGATGAGGAGCAGCTTCAGGTCAATAAGTTCAAGACAGTAAATATAGAGGAACAGTCTGAGATAAGTGAGGAGCGCTTTCTCGAAATAGATAAGAAGCTGAAGCCGGACAGGGTCATCATAGAGTATAACGGTATGTGGGATCAGGATGTTCTGGTGGAGGCTCTGCCGGAAAACTGGCTTGTGGCGGAGGGCATAGCTGCTGTTGATGCCTCCACATACACGGATCATCTGAATAATATGAAGATGCTGATGTTAAACCAGTTCACCTATTCGGATCTCATACTGTTCAACAGATGTACGGAGGAAATGGCAGAGAACGGAGATCTTGCAGGCTTCAAGAGAACGGCAAGGGCAAAAAACCGCCGTGCCCAGGTTATTTTTGAGATGACCGACGGCAGTATAAACAATAATATCAGGGAAGAGCTGCCCTATGACCTGAATGCTGATCTTATTGATATCGATGATGATGACTTTGGTATCTGGTATATAGATTCCTTTGACCACATGGATAATTACATAGGGAAAAGAGTCCGTTTTAAGGGACAGGTATATTTCCCGAAAAAAAGGGACAGGGATATCTTTGTACCGGGCAGGTTTGCTATGACCTGCTGTGCCGCGGACATACAGTTTGTAGGTTTCCAGTGCAGATATGAGCATGCTGAGGAGTTGAAGGAAAAGGATTTTATAACCGTGACTGCTACTGTCAGGGCAGCAAAGATGCCGGGAGTCGAGGGACCGGTTCCCTTTCTCATAGCTGACTCGGTGGAGGCTGCGGAACCGCCGCAGGAAGAAGTGGTAATGTTCAGCTGATGGGGCAGAGCGGTATTATGGATCTATCCAGAAGGGAATACCTGGTTTTTATCATTTTCCTTAGCGTGGGAAGCGTGCTTGTTTCCTACGCGGCAGGAAAGGTATTTAAGAAAAAGGATCTGTTCCTGCCGCTCCTAATCTTTTTAAACTCACTTATCCTCCACGGATTTTACATTTCCTACACCGATACCTGGGTCAGGCAGCATGATGTTATAGGCTTCGGAAACAGGAAAGGCATAGGACAGGCGGCTCTGATAGAGTATCTCCTGAATGAGGGACGGCTCCCTGATTTTGACCCTACCACCAGATGGGGATTCTTCCAGCCCCTGCTTCACCATATCATTGCAGCAGCAGCGCTGAAGATAAGCCTCTTACGAGGCATGAACTTTGGCAGAGCCTGTGAGAGCCTTCAGATCCTTACATTGATCTATAGCATGGTGTTTATTTTTTTCGGCTTCAGGATCCTTGCCCTAATGGGGCTCAAGGGGAGGGCTCTTTATCTTTCGGAAGCGCTGCTGGCATTTCATCCGGTGCTCACCCTTCTTTCCGGCAGTATAAATAATGATATGCTAAGTCATATGTTTCTAGTGATGGCTGTTTATTACGTGCTGAAATGGCAGAGGGGGGACCGGCTTACAGATCTTTTGCTTACCGCGCTTTTTACAGGTCTTTCAATGATGTCAAAGCTGTCCGGAGTGCTGATCGCACCTGCGGTGGCGTTTCTTATGGCCGGCAGGCTTGTTTCGGAGAGAAAGGACCGGGAAAGACTGCTAAAACGTATCGGAGAATATGCTCTGTTTGCCCTGACAGTTTTTCCCTTAGGGCTGTTCTTCCCCTTAAGAAACCTGATCCTTTTTTCTGTACCCCTTACATTTATGCCGGAGGTGGGAGAAGACCTGTCCGGATACAGCCTCCTTCAGCGTTTCATCGACATAAGGACGCAGACACCGTATGCCTGTATGATAAAAAACGGAAACCCCTACGACGAGTTCAATATTTTCCTGATGCTTATTAAAACAGGGCTTACGGGCGAATATGATTACAGTGTTTATAACCCCTATATCACAGCCTTTGCCTGGCTTCTTTTCATTTCCGGCTCTCTCCTTTTTATCACGGTTTCGATTTTATTCATACTGCATTTACGGGGGAAGCTCATAAAAGAAGTGCCAATACGCATGTTCTGGAGTATACTGATACTTACGGGGATACTCTTCCAGCTCAGACTTATGCTTTCGGTTCCGAATTTCAGCTCGGGGGATCTGAGGTATATTGCGTGGATCATACTGCCGGCAGCTCTTCTTATCGGATTAAAGATACAGTCCGGAAGAAAAGCAGCTGCAGTATTCATCTATCCGGCAGGCGGGGTATTTATCATATCCTCGGCAGCGGTTTACTATCTGCTGGGACTCCCGTGAGACACTCGGCGGTGCACTGACGCGCCGGGCGCATCAAAACGTGCCTGAATAACGTCCACAGGACGTTTTTCCATCCCGAGCGTCAGCGAAGGTCTTTAGGCAGGATCTGATTAACAGAAAGGTAAAAGCAATGAAACTCATACACTGTTCCGACATCCACCTGGATGCCGCTATGTCCGCATTAAAGGACGAAAAAAAAGCGGAGGAGAGACGCAACGAGATACTTCTGACATTCGTCCGTATGGTAAGGTATGCAGCAAAAAATGATGTGAAGGCAATACTTATCGTCGGGGATCTGTTTGACAGTATCCGTATAAACCCGGCCACCCTGGATATAGTGGAAAAATGTATAATAGGAAATCCGAGCATAGATTTTTACTATACTGCTGGTAACCATGAGAAGGAGGCCTTTCTTAAAGCATTGGAGGATATACCCCGGAATCTGAAAACCTTTGATCGTACAAGAACCTACAGGTATGACGAAGGCATCACCATATCCTGCGTATCCGACCCGTCGGAACTCGATCTTCTGCCGTCTGATTATAATATAGTCCTCTATCACGGGACCATACGGCCAAATGCCTGGGCACACAAAAATATAGACTATCTTGCCCTGGGGCACTACCACGAATTAAGAGAGGGCTCTCTCGGAAGCAGAGGGAGGTTTTGTTATTCCGGATGTCTGGAGGGAAGAGGCTTCGATGAATGCGGTGAAAAGGGCTTTGTGAGGCTGAATATCGAAAACGGTTCCCTGGAGCCCGTATTTATGCAGGCATCGAAACGCACGGTTCATGAAATACGGGTCGATGTTTCGGAGGCAGAGGGAACCGGAGATGCCGATTCCCTTATCTCGGGGGAGATCGGGAAAAGGGGTATTCCTGCAGATGATCTGATAAAGATCGTTCTCACCGGGGTTGCAAAGAGTGAGATCAATACAGGCTTTCTATTAAAGAAGTATGAAGAGGATTTCTATGCCGTGCATATTGTTGACGATACTTCGATAGCCGGAACGGAAGAAAGCGGTGTGGAATACGATATTTCCCTTAAAGGTGAATTCATAAGGCTTGTTATGGAAAAGGACTGGACCGAGGATGAAAAAAAGGCTGTTATAGAGATGGGAACGGCGGCTTTGGGAGGAAAGAGCGTCTTATGAGAATCCTTGCTTGTTATATAGAAAATTTTGGTTCCCTTCACCATGTGAAGTGCAGACTGAATAAGGGTCTGAATTCCCTTAATGAGAGGAACGGCTGGGGAAAGAGCACCTTCGCGGTTTTTCTGCGGGCAATGTTTTACGGCCTGGATAATCCAAGGCCCGGTGCCTCCTATGATCCCGGGGACTTCAGGAAGAACCTGACTCCCTGGCAGGGGGGGAATTTCGGAGGCTATGTCGAATTCGAGACAGAGGGTAAGGAATACAGGGTCACAAGATTTTTCGGTGAAAGAAAAAAGGATGACTCCTTTGAGCTTACGGATCTTGCCACCATGAAGCCGTCTACGGATTTTACCTCCTCCCTGGGTGAGGAACTTTTCGGCATAGATGCATACGGCTATGAAAGAAGTGTGTATATTCCCCATAATGATCTTTCTATAGGTACCGATGACAGTGTAAATACTAAGCTTCTGGGTCTTCTGGAGAATGACGGGAAGGACAATGCCTATGAGGATGCGGTAAAGGTACTGAACGATGCCAGACGCGAGCTGAAAAAGACCGGAGGGCGCGGAAAGATAGACCGTGATTCGGAGGAAAGGGCAGGGCTGGAGGTAAGGCTTCGGAAGGCCCTTGAGGGTGAAAAGAAAACCGCGGAAAAGAAGAACGAGCTTGCGGAGGCGGTTAAGAAAAAGGAAGGCTGTAAAAGCGAGAGGGAGGAGGCTGAAAAGGAGCTTACGGAATTTACGGAGGAAAATGTTTCCGGTGGCGGAAAAACGGGTATGCTGGTTCTCGGAGTTCTCCTTATAATCCTCTCCCTGGCAGCTGAAGCTGTGGGAGGCTTCGCGGTTATTAAGATGCCGGCTTTCTATTTTTACGGTCAGGTTGTTACCGTAGTCGGAGCAGTCATTTTCCTTATAGCTCTCATTATTCTGATCGTAAGGCATTACGGGATAAAAAAGAAGGCTCTTGAATTTGCACTGCTGCAGGACAGGGTAACAGAGAAGCGTAAGAGTTTTGAAGCCGCATCCGGGCGCGAGGCGGAGCTAAAGCAGGAGATAGACGGGCTGAACCGTGAGTATGAGGATCCGGAGAAGCTCAGGCAGGAGATAGACAGACTGCAGGCAGCGGGTGATGAAGACAGGAAAAAGCTGGATCAGATAGAGCGTACCCTGGAGCTTCTTTCGGAGGCCAGACAGAGTCTTTCCGGCCATTATATGGACAGGCTGAAGAGCAAGTTTGCAGCTTATCTTGAAAAAGCCGGAATAGCCGACATCGGAGCTTCAATGGATACGGATTTCAATATCAGCCTTGAGAGATCCGGAGCCCTTCATCCGGTTCTGGCGGAAAGCAGCGGCATCAGGGATATAATAAACCTAAGTGCACGCTTCGCACTTATCGATGCGTTGTTTGAGAATGACAAGCCCTGTGTTATACTTGATGACGTAATGAACAATCTGGATGAGGAGCGTTTCCAAAGCGCCATGCGGATGACAGAGGAGTTTGCAAAAAGCTGCCAGGTAATTTACCTGACCTGCAACAGCAGCAGAACACCGAAACAAAATAAAAAAGGAGAGTAAACGGTTATGGAGACAATGGATGATTACAAGAAGGAGCTTGATGAATCCCTGAAAAAGCTGGATGGAGAGGATGTCATGGAGGGAAAGGTGGAGGATGAGGAAAGCGCTGAAGAAAACCTGGCCTGGGCTCATGTTCATGAACTTTATAAGAACAGAGAGGAGATAAAGGTCAAGGTAGGAGGAATGGTGAACGGCGGCCTCATTGCCTATATTGAAAATATCAGGGGCTTTATACCTGCCTCACAGATCTCCCTTGACTTTGTGGAGAATCTGGAGGAGTGGCTCGGGAAGGATCTCACGGTCAGGATCATTACCTGTGACAGCGCCAGAAAAAAGCTGGTACTGTCTGCAAAGACCATCCTGAAAGAAAAGGAAGAGAAAGAAAAGGAAAGGAAGCGCTCCTCTATTGAAAAGGGAATGGTCCTTGAAGGAAAGGTCGAGACCATACAACCCTACGGGGCATTCATAGATCTCGGTGACGGAGTGAGCGGTCTTCTCCATGTATCACAGATATCGGAAAAGAGGATCAAGACCCCGGATGAGGTACTCCATGTGGGTGATACCGTAAAGGTGAAGGTAATAAAAACAGAGGACCGGAAGATATCACTTTCAATAAGAGCACTTCAGGCTGATGAGGAGCGTGCGGAGGCAGAGGAGATCTATAAACTCCCCGAATCGGCTCCCGTGACCACCTCCCTCGGAGATCTCTTAAAGAACATCAAATTATAAGGAATGGCATTACTGTTTTTTATCATCTTAATACTGTCTCTTGGAAGACCGGGAAACGTTCTTGCCGCTGATCTCTCCGGATCAAAGGGCATTGATTATCTGGCAGGCTACGAGGCTATGCAGTATGGAAAGGATGACGGACTCCTTTCCACGGAGACCAATGCCATTGTCCAGACCGGTGACGGCTATATTTGGGCAGGAACCTATTCCGGTCTTTACAGATTTGACGGAGCTTCCTTTGAAAGAGTTGCGGCGAGCTACAATATAAACAGCGTAATGGCGCTCTTTGTGGACAGCCGGGGAAGGCTCTGGATAGGTACCAATGAATCCGGACTCGGCTGCTATGATCCGTCCTTAAGGGATATGGCATTTTACACGGTAGAGACGGGGCTCACGGCAGACAGTATCCGAGCCGTAACAGAGGATGATAAAGGCTGTATCTACGTTGGAACCGTCGACGGCTTATCTAAGATCGATCCCGATGGAGTCATATCTGAAATACAGGATACGTCCATAAATACGGGGATCCGTTCATTGTGCGGCTATGAAGATCTGATAGCCGGGGTCACAAACGGCGGGAGCCTTTTTTTTATAAGGGATGATAAGGTCATAGCAGAAAGTGATTGTGACGTGCCGGGTGTTGATTATACCTGTGTGGAGGTTCTGAATGGGGAAACCGTACTGGCCGGTACGTCAAATGCCTTTATTGATAAGCTTGAGTTTGACGGAGACGGCATCAGGCGGGTAGACCGTTACGATACGGGGAACATAAGCTATTTCAGCTCCATTTACTATGACAGCCTCTCGCATGAATATTTCTTCGGTGCCGAAAACGGAATGGGGGTCGTAGAAGAGGAAAGCGGTGAGGTTATATCTCTTGCCCGGGAGGGCTTTGAAAGCTCCGTATGCCAGGTTACGAAGGACTATCAGGGCAATATCTGGTTTGTTTCCAATAAGCAGGGCATACTCAAGCTTTCACCGAATCCCTTTACGGATGTTTTTGTAAAGGCAGGCATAGAAGGAAGCGTCGTAAATGCCATTGGGTATAAAGGCGACGATATCTATATCGGAAAGGACAACGGCTTAAGCGTTGTAAACAAGGACGGCTATAAGCCCTGCGACTATGACTTCATATCGGAGTTTGACGGTGTCAGGATAAGGCATATTAATATTGATTCCGGGGGCAATGTATGGCTTAGCACCTACGGGCAGGAAGGACTTTACCGTATAGATGCGGACGGAGAGGTGGAGCCCTTTCATGAAGGAAGCGGGACTCTCGGGGCGAGATTCCGTTACAGTACCGAGCTTTCGGACGGACGGATACTTGCGGTCAGCAACACGGGACTGAACTTTATTGACGGAGACAGGGTAGTAAAGACGATCGGAGCGGATGAAGGACTTAATACTCCTCAGATCCTTACGCTCGTGGAGGATAAGGACGGACGGATACTGGCCGGCAGTGACGGCGGCGGCATATACGTGATAAAAGACGATAAGGTAGTTGACAATATCGGTAAGGAGGACGGTCTGGGAACCCTTGTGGTATTGAGGATCGTTCCCTATGACAACGGCTACTTTTACGTCACCAGCGATGCGATATATTACGATAACGGGAATACGATAAAACGGCTGGATTCCTTTCCATACAGCAATAATTACGATATTTTCGTGACTCCCGATAATGAGGCCTGGGTATCATCCAGCGCCGGTATTTATGTTGTCAATGTTGATGATCTTATTTCCAACGGAGATTACAGATATAACCTCCTGGACTATACCAGGGGCTTCAATACCACATTAACCGCCAATTCCTGGAATCTCCCGCTTGACTCCGGCGACAGGCTTTTACTCTGCTGCAGCGACGGCGTCAGGGAAATAAGGACCAAGGGCTATGATTATGTGGATAAGGACTGCAATATCGATGTGGAATATATTCTCTGTGAGGATAAGGAGGTGATTCCGGACGAAAGAGGAGTCTTTATCCTGCCCCCTACCACCGGACGTATTCAGATAAAGGCAGCGATCCTGAATTTCACCCTTTCGAATCCCACCATACATATTTTCCTTGAGGGAGCAGATGACGAGGGTCTCACTTCTTTCCAGAGGGGGCTGGGATACCTTGAATATACCAATCTTCCATACGGGCATTATAAGCTTCATATACAGATATTAAATAATTATGACGGATCTGTCCTAAGGGATGAGGTTTTTATGATCTACAAAAAACCAAGGATCATGGAGCTTCTCTTTGTACGGATCCTTCTTGCTGTCCTCGGGGCTCTTCTGGTAGGGTTCCTGGTTTGGAGATTTATGCAGAGCACCATTATCAGGAGACAGTATGAGGAGATAAGGATAGCCAAGGATGAGGCCGACCGGGCAAACAGTGCAAAGTCCAGATTCTTCGCCAATATGTCCCATGAGATCAGGACTCCCATAAATACCATTATGGGAATGGATGAGATGATACTTCGAGAGGATACGGAAAATGTTCCCGAGGACTACAGCAAGTCGGTACGAGGTTATGCAAAGGATATAAAACGGGCATCCGAGCTCTTGCTGGGACTTGTGAATGATGTCCTGGATCTGTCGAAGATCGAGTCCGGCAAGATGAATCTGGTCCTTCAGGACTATGACACACTTGAGTTTTTAAGATCCCTTACCACAATGATAAGGGTGAAGAGCAATGAAAAGGATCTTACCTTTGAAACGGATATTGATAAGGAGCTTCCGAAAAAGCTCCGGGGAGATGCGGGAAAGATCAAGCAGGTGGTTTTGAATCTACTTACAAACGCCGTGAAGTATACGGAAAAGGGCGGATTTACCCTTTCGGTAAAGGTGGAGGAAAGGAATGGGAATAAGTGCCTTTTGCACTTTGCCGTTAAGGACACCGGTATAGGAGTAAAGCCGGAGGATATGGAGAAGCTCTTCTCTGCTTTCGAAAGAGTTGATGAAGAAAGAAACAGTGCGGTTCAGGGTACCGGCCTGGGACTTGATATCTCGAGACACTTTGTCCAGCTTATGGGTGGAGAGCTTAAGTGTGACAGTATATACGGGGAAGGTTCTACCTTCTACTTCAGCGCGGAGCAGGAGATCATAGACGCTGAGGGCATAGGGGAATACACGGAGAGCAGCCCCGACACTGAAAAGAGTAAATATCTTCCCGAGTTCATTGCACCAGAGGGCAGGGTGCTTGTTGTGGATGACAACGATATGAACCTGCAGGTGATAAAGGGACTCTTAAAGAGAACGAGGCTGAAGCTCACTACCGCAACGAGCGGAAAGGAGTGTCTTGAGAAGCTGAAGGAGCAGTCCTTCCATCTGGTGCTTCTGGATCATATGATGCCTGAAATGGACGGAATCCAGACCTGTGCCGGGATCAGAAAGGATTTTCCGGAGCTTCCGGTCATAGCGCTGACTGCGAATGCAGCCACCAGCGGAAAGGACTTTTACAGGGAGGCAGGCTTTCAGGATTATCTGGCAAAGCCTGTTGAAGCTGACAAGATAGAAAAGACCATAAAGAAATATCTGCCCTCTGATATATTGGAAGAGCCGGAGGAAGGAGATGCCCCGGAAGCAGAGGAAGTCCTGCCGGATAATATGGCCTGGCTTAATGAAACAGAGGGTATTTCCGTTAAGGACGGAATAAGGTTCTGCGGAGGAGCGGATTCATTTTTGAATTCCCTAAGAACCTTTTACGACACCCTTTCCGATAACGCGGAGACAATAGGAAACGCCCGCTCTGCCGGGGATATTGAGATGTATACGATAAAGGTGCACGCTCTTAAGAGCTCGGCCAGGATAATAGGAGCAGGTGAGCTTTCGGAAATGGCCCGTGCCCTGGAGGATGCGGGAAAGAGCGGGGATCTTGACTATATTGATGCGAATACGGATCCTCTTTTACGGAAATACAGGGAGTATAAGGAAAAGCTTCAGAGGCTTTCCGAAAAAAATGAAGATGATGAAAGAGAGCTTATTCCCCGGGAAGAACTTGAGGATGCCTATGCGGCTTTAAGAGAATTTATTCCCGGTATGGACTATGATGCCGTGGAAATGGTATTATCCCAAGTGGAGGAGTTCCGGCTGCCGGCTGAGGACAGCATTGTTCTTGAGGAAATGAAGAAGAAGCTTAAGGTTCTTGACTGGGACGGGATGGAGGAACTTTTAAGAACGGTTTCATAGCGCGGAGAGAATGACATGGAAGAAAAGACCGTTTTTATTGTCGGTGTAAAAGAGAGCTTTATCATAAGGGTACTGGTTAAGAAGCTTAAGGAAGCAGGGATCGATGCGGCCTTTGTAAAGGCCGGAGTAAATACAATAAACGCTTCCCTTGAAGGCAGGGAGGATGCGCTGCTCACATATTATATGGACAGTGATGAGAAGATCCCGCATGAGATCCTAAGCTTTCTTACAGACAAACTGACTGACGAGGGACGGCAGTTCATCCTTATCGGTGATGCGGCGGATACCCGCAGGGTTATTGACAATATGCCCGGCAATCTCATATACAAAGCCTTTACCCGTCCTCTCAATAATGATGAATTTGTAAAGACCGTATCGGATCTTTTCGGAAAAATAGAGGCAGGAGAGTACAAAAAAAGTATCCTTATCGTGGATGATGATCCCACCTATATGGGTCTCGTACGGGACTGGCTGAAGGATGAGTACAGGGTCTCCATGGCAAATTCCGGGCTTCAGGCTATAAAGTGGCTTGGAAAGAATGGTGTGGATCTCATACTATTAGATCATGAGATGCCTGTTACCAGCGGCCCGCAGGTTCTTGAGATGCTGAGGAGCGATGCGGATACGAAGTCCATTCCGGTTATCTTCCTGACGGGAAAGGGCGATAAGGAAAGCGTTATGCAGGTAGTGGCATTGAAGCCCGAAGGCTATCTTCTGAAGACCATCGGAAGGGAAGAGCTGCTCGCAAACTTAAGGAATTTTTTCAAGACCGGAAAGGTGCAGGTCTGAATGATTACGGCACCTTGACAAATTGCCGAAACATCTATAAAACTATAAGAATAAAAAGGAAAAGGAGGAATTTGGAATGGCTTGTTTTTTGGTACCGGCTGCAGAAGCGGTTGTAGTGAAGACTGTTGAGAAGATGGTTAAGAAAAGTGAGGCGGAAGCAGTACTTTCTACCGACAACAATGAGGAAAAGGAGATAAAGATCCCTCTTAGCCGGAAGCTTAACTGGCTTTCCCATATGCTTATTGGGGGAGTTATCCTCCTCTTATTCGAACATATCTGGCACGGAGAGGTTGTTCCCTGGTTCCCCTTCCTTACAGCCATGAGCAGTCCGGACGGAACTGCTGCAATGCTGCTTGAAATGTCTACGGCGGGGGTATGTATGGCGGTTCTTGTGACTGTTGTCTGGGCTGTTATGTGCTTTGCCGCAGACTCCATAGTGAGCAGGAAGAACAGCAAAGCGACCGCGAAGGGAGCAGAAGAATGACCCTGCTTATAACTGTTTTTGCTGCGGTCAGTGTGACTGCATTCTGGTATTGCAGAAAGAATGACGAGATGCAGCTTTTGACATTGTGCTTTCTTTACTGGGGTGCTTCCATTATGTGGTTTGTGGATGCGGTCTTTGAATACATTGGAGACGGTGCAGCGTTCTTTTCCCCGGCACTTGAGGATATGCTGAATGATACCTATCTCGGACTCTCGGTGGTTGCCTTAGGGCTCGTGATCTGGATCGTAAAGCTCCTTATCACAGATCCTAAGGGGTCGGTCCGGATGGCTCTTAAGAAGGACTAATTTCCATCTTTATTCCGGCTATACTTTCGTTCCGGCAGGGAGACGGGCAGCTCAGACAGGATCACGGCAAGAAAAAGAATCCCGCAGCCCGCTGTTTCTCTGGGACTTAAGCTCTGCCCCAGGACGATCCAGCCTGTGATGGCTGCAAATACAGACTCCATGCTCATGATAAGTGAGGCTACTGCGGGGTCTGTATTTTTTTGCGCAACGACCTGCAAGGTATAGCCTATGGCGCCGGAAAATATCCCCGCGTAGAGAACAGGCAGGGCTCCTTCACAGATATCCGTAATCGAAGGCTTTTCAAAAAGCAGCATGCCGGGAAGGACTACGAAGGAAGCAACCAGAAACTGCAGGTTCGAGAGCTTTACAACATTTCTTACCCTGGCGGAATAATAGCCCACACAGATTATCTGGAATGAGAATAGCAGCGCACAGAGGATCACAAGGGCGTCTCCCTTTCCTATGGTGAAGTTCTCTTTCACGCTTATAAGGTAAAGACCGGTTAAGCCCAGAAAGGTACAGAGCCAGGTCTTCCGTTCAGGATTTTTTCCCAGGAAAAACGAAATAAGAGGAACCATCACCACATACAGGGTTGTAATGAAACCTGCCTTTCCCGCGGTGGTGTAACGGATACCTGCCTGTTGGGCTATGCTGGCAAGTCCCAGAAAGAAACCGCAGAAAAGAGCTCCCTTCAGTAAGGCCTTCTTTTCTTCCGGTCTTTCTTCTGCCCCGGTTCTTTTCTCGCTTAACAGCGTCACCGGAAGGAGCACCAGAGACGACAGAACATAGCGTGAGAATACAAAGGTCCAGGGATCTAAGGATCTCGAACCCACGCTCTGTGCGACAAAGGCGCTTCCCCATATCATCGCTGTAAAAAGGAGCAGGAGAGGACTTAAGATTTTTGATCTGTTGATCTTCATTTTTACTTGATCTTTCCTTTCATAAAACGGCAGCACCCTGCTACTATACCCCACAGGATAAACGCATCAATCTCTCCAGAATACGGATTGAGAGATTGATGCGTTTATCCAACTATACCCCAAGTGATTGTTGCAGTAAAGAGCCAGGTAGGGTTATAATTACAAACAGGGGCTGTAACGGAGGAAGAACATGGATACTTCTGACAACAAGCAGGGAAATGGCTTGGACAAATATCTGTCACCTCTTGCCGTATGGGCGATATCCGTAGGTACCGCAATAGGGTGGGGATCCTTTGTTGTTACGGGTAATGCCTATCTTTCAAGTGCCGGACCCTTGGGGAGCGTTCTCGGAATTCTGATCGGTGCTGCCATTATGGTGGTTGTCGCCAGAAATTACCATTATATGATGGAGATTTTTCCTGATTCCGGCGGCGCCTATACATATACCAGAACTACCTTTGGCTTTGACTACGGCTTCCTTACAGCCTGGTTTCTGGGACTGACCTATGTGTCCATTTTCTGGGCAAATGTCACCTCACTTCCCATATTTGCCGGTTATTTTCTGGGTGATCTTTTCCGTTTCGGTTTTCATTATTCCGTTTTCGGTTACGAGATCTATTTCGGGGAAATACTGCTCTCAATGGCAGCCATAGTGATATCGGTTCTTTTTTGCACATTGACGAAAAAGCTGAAGATATTGGTGGTGATCGTGCTTTCTCTTGTTTTTTCCGTCGGGATCACGGTTTGCTTTGTTTTGGCATTTATCCGGCTCGGAGGGAATTATGAGGTTATGAAGCCGGTCTTCATACCCGGTGGGAACATTGCTTTCCAGATAGCGCACATCGCCTGCATTTCTCCCTGGGCGTTCATCGGATTTGAAAATATATCCAATCTTACGGAGGAGATCAATTTCCCCGTAAAAAAGGTATTCAGGATATTGCTTATTTCCATTCTGACGGTTACGCTTCTCTATATTTTCCTGTTTCTTCTTTCGGTGTCTGCCTTTCCTCCGGAGTATGACAGCTGGCTTTCGTATATCCGAGACACCGGTTCCTTAAGCGGACTAAAGGGTCTGCCCGCGTTCTATGCCGCAAACAGGAATATCGGACCTGCAGGGGAGATAGTACTTCTCTTTGTCCTATTTTCGGTTGTTATCACCAGTCTTATCGGCAATACTCTGGCATTGAGCCGCCTTATGTATGCATTGTCAAAGGATCAGGTTATGCCGGAAAAATATTCAAGGCTCAACAGGCAGAAGAGTCCTGTGGATGCATTCAGGCTCATCGTGATCGTATCGCTCATCATTCCTTTTTTCGGACGGACCGCTGTTGGGTGGATCGTGGATGTGACAACACTGGGAGCCACCATTATTTACGGCTTTGTTTCGGGCTCCGCCTTTATAAAGGCCCGGAAGGAGGGTCGGGTGGTCGAGACCGTAACGGGGCTGTTGGGTGTCATTGTCATGATTGTTTTTGTGGTGATGCTCTTACTTCCGAATTTTCTGTACACCGGTGCGATGGCTACGGAATCCTATTTCCTCTTTGCTGTCTGGGCCGTGATCGGAATTATATTCTTCCGGCATATCCTGCTCCATGACCATAAGGACAGAAGGTTTGGAAAAACAGGAATTGTATGGGTGGTACTTCTTATGCTGATACTTATGACAAGCCTTGAATGGGTGAAGCAGACCTCGGCTATTTATACCCGAACCTCAATGGAGAATATCATCTCCCATTACAGGCAGGAAAGCACGGAAGAGGAACAGGATCAGACGACGGATGATTTTGTCAGGGCTGAAATGGAAAAGCTGGGACTGATCAATAATTATTCGATCGGCGTTACCCTTATTCTTTTTACCTTTGCCGTGTGGATCATCTTAAGCAACCAATCAATAATGGTGAAGCGTGAAACCGAACACGAAAGAGAACTGAACGAAGCAAGGGCAGCCGCATATACGGATCCTCTTACCGGAGTGAAGAGCAAGGCAGCTTACGCTGCGAGAGAGAGCCAGTTTGAGAATCTGGTAAACAGCAGGGATATTGAAGAATTCGCAGTAGTAGTCTGCGATATAAACGGGTTAAAGCAGGTAAATGACTCCATGGGGCATAAGGAGGGGGATGAGCTTATCAAGAGTGCCTGCCGTATGATTTGCGAGCTGTTCAAGCACAGCCCTGTTTTCAGGGTAGGCGGAGACGAATTTGTGGTGCTGCTGACCGGACAGGACTATGAGAGAAGACTGGAGATCATGGAGGACCTGAACAGAAGGGTCGAATATAATAAAATGAACTGTCAGGTAGTGATCGCGGCAGGCTTATCCGAATACGTTCCGGAAACGGATAAAACCTACCGCGAGGTCTTTGAAAGAGCCGATGCCCTTATGTATGTGAGAAAAAATGAACTGAAGAACGGGTGACGTCAAATGTCATCCTGAGGGCGAAGCCCGAAGGATCTTCCCTTCCTCACCCGATTTCTTCAAAAAGGAGCTCCGCACTTACCAGCCGTACACAGACCGTGAAAAGCCTTGCAGCGGTGGAAAGATCCTCAAGGGTCGGATAAGTCGGAGCTATTCTTATGTTCTTATCCTCGGGGTCATTATGGTAAGGCCAGGTGGAGCCAGCAGGCGTAAGCTTAACACCGGCTTTCATTGCCCTGTCAACTATGAGCTTTGCACTTCCCTTCATCCCGTCGAAGCTTATGAAGTAGCCGCCGTTGGGCTTTGTCCATTCCGCGATCCCCAGTCCGCCCAGATTCTCCTCAAAGATATTTTCCACAGATTCGAACTTCGGACGGAGAATATCGGCATGCTTTCTCATGTGCTCCGTCATACCGTGGATATCCTTGAAGAAACGGACGTGGCGGAGCTGGTTTACCTTGTCATGTCCTATGGTCTGGTTCCTGAGCTGCGTCTTTATGTCCTCCAGATTGTTGGCGCTGGTGGCAATGGCCGCAAGTCCGCTTCCGGGGAAGGTGATCTTCGACGTGGATGAAAACTTATACACCAGATCCGGATTTCCGGCTCTCTTGCACTCGGCAAGTATCTCTATAAGATAATCCTGATGGTCGTCATAAAGGTGGTGTATGCCATAGGCATTGTCCCAGTATATACGGAAGTCCTTGGCAGCGGGTTTAAGTCTCGCGAAGCGCCTTACCGTTTCGTCGCTGTAGGAGTAGCCCTGGGGATTTGAGTATTTCGGAACACACCAGATACCCTTTATTGCCCTGTCCTCCGCAACCATCTTCTCCACTATGCCCATATCGGGACCTGCAGGCGTCATGGGAACGGGAAGCATCTCTATGCCGAAGTATTCCGTTATACTGAAATGCCGGTCATAGCCGGGAACCGGACACAGCCACTTTACCTTGTCAAGCTTACACCAGGGAGTATTTCCCATAACCCCGTGGGTAAAGGAACGGGAGATCTGGTCATACATGACATTGAGGGAAGAATTTCCGTAGATCAGGATGTTTTTCGGGTTATTCTCCATCATATCCCCCAAAAGCTCCCTTGCTTCCTGAATACCCTCCAGCAGTCCGTAATTCCGGCAGTCGGTGCCGTCAGCGCAGGAGAGATCCGCGCGGGAATTCAGGGCATCCATCATACCCATTGAGAGATCAAGCTGATCAAGACAGGGCTTACCCCTGCTCATATCCAGCTTCAGCTCCATTCCCTGATATTTCCTGTATTCTGACCGGAGGCTCTCTATCTCAGCGGACAGCTCTTCTTTAGTCATTTCAAGATATGATTTCATTTATTGCACCTCTCTTTTGTCATCCTGAGCATCACAGTTGTCAAATGTCATCCTGAGCGCAGCGAAGGATCTTTTGCAGCACAGCGAAGGATCTTTATCTTAAAGATTCTTAATTATATCAGAAATCTCCCATTTTGAAAAACCGATTGACTTAAGGGTGTTGAGGCTGTAAAATCAGTTATACATTTACATCTGTCTTGTCACCTTAAAGGAGCGTAAATTTAATGAAAAAAGATCTTCTGCTTGTCATAGATATGCAGAATGTTTACGGGCAGGGAGGAGCCTGGTGCTGCCACAGCTTCGGAAAAGCGGCGGAGAATATTTTGAAGCTTATCCGTGATGGCAGGGACTGTTTTGACGTTATATTTACGAGGTTCCTTGCAGATGATGGTGCAGAAGGCGCCTGGAAGGATTACAACCGGGAAAACGCGGACATTAACAGTGACGCCTATGCCAATGAGATGGCGGAGATACTTAAGGGGGAACTGGAGAATTATCCCCTTTACAGCAAATCCGTATATTCATCAATGGCAATACCCGATGTAAAAAAGGCGGTATGTAAAGCGGACAGGGTTCTTCTGTCCGGAGTGGTGGCGGAATGCTGTGTACTGTCAACGGCCTTCGCCGCTATAGATGAGGGGGCACAGATAATTTATCTAAAGGATTGTGTTTCAGGACTGGATCAGGTGACCGAAAAGGCTGTGGAAACCGTTCTTTCGGGTCTTGTTCCTCTTCAGGTCAGAATAATGACAGGTGACGAATATCTTTTGGAAAAGCGAAACGCCGGCTAATCAAATAAACAGGCAAAGGAGAAAAGATCATGTCAAATATTTTCAAAACAAAACTCAATGCAGCCACTATAGTTCTGATACCTGCCTGCATAGGTATCAATTATCTCGGGAAGCTCTTTGCACAGTTTCTGAAGCTTCCGCTGTGGCTTGACTGCATAGGCACCTGCATCGGAGCCGCTCTCGGCGGTCCTGTGATCGGTGGCATCTGCGGTGCGGTCAATAATATCATTTACGGCCTTACCACCGGAGATAATATCTCCCTTGTTTACGCTCTCACAAGTCTTGGAATAGGTATTGCGGTAGGTATCACCGCGAGGCTGGGCTTTATGGAGACATTTCCGAAATCCTTCGTATGTGCCCTTGCGGGAGGACTTGCCGCGGTGATAATTTCCACTCCCTTAAACGTGATGTTCTGGGGAGGCACCACCGGCAATGTCTGGGGCGATGCACTCTTTGCCGTAACACAGGCAAACGGAATGCCGGTAGTCGTCGGATCCTTCCTTGACGAGCTTGTGGTGGATGTGCCGGACAAAATACTGACGGTCATTATCGCTTTTTTGATCCTTAAGGGTCTTCCGGCAAAGCTTAAGGCTCTTTATGATGTGAATGCGGAGATAGAAAGACTGGACTGAATGAGCGCGTTAAGTCTATATGTGGATAAGGGGAGCTTCTTAAATAAGCTGCACCCCTATACAAAGCTTCTGTATGTTTTTGCGGCGATACTGATCCCGCTTATCGGGGGAAGGCTTCTCATCTTCCCCCTTACCATACTGTTCAGCCTGATACTCCTTCTGACCGGGAGGGTCTTCAGGCGGGCCCTGCCCCTTGTGGCATTTTCCTTCACCCTTATCATTGTGATCTTTCTGATACAGGGGCTTTTTTATCATAAGAACGAGAATCCGCTTTTTAATATCCGGATACTGACCTTTTACAGGGAGGGCGTGATATATGCGGCGGGCATAGCCTTAAATATCTTAAACATGCTCTTAAGCTTTGCGGTGTTCGTACTCACCACCGCACCGCAGGATCTGGTGGAGGAAATGGAGAAAAACGGTTTTTCACCGAAATTCGGATATGTCATCAATTCTGTTTTCCAGATAGTACCCCAGATGATGAAGACCAGGGATACCATAGTCGATGCCCAGAGAAGCAGAGGTATGGAAACCGAAGGCTCCCTGTTCACCAGGATCCGGGCCTTTCTTCCCCTTATCTCTCCCGTTGTAATGAGTGCCCTCATTAATACCAGAGAAAGGGCTATAGCCCTGGAGGTACGGGGCTTCGGGCGAAGGAATAAGAGAAGCTATATCACGGACAGGAAAAAGAGCAGCGCCGATATAGTCATAAGCATTATTCTGGCGGCGCTTATCCTTGCTGTTTCTGTATGGAGGATACTGTCATGCCTATCATAAAAGCAGAGCACTTAAAGTACAGATATCCCAATACGGAGAAGCTTGCATTAAACGATATTTCCCTTGAGATAGAGAAGGGGGAATTTATCGGGATAGCCGGAAGGAACGGCGCAGGAAAGAGCAGCCTCGGTCAGGCGATAAACGGTCTGGTGCCAAGATTTTATAACGGTGCTTACGGAGGCAGGGTTGAGGTGAACGGGAGAGTGGTGGAAGAGACTCCGGTTGAGGAGATGTGCGAGTTTGTGGGACTTATCTTCCAGAATCCCTTTAACCAGCTGTCGGGAGCAGCAGAGACGGTTTTTAATGAAGTGGCATACGGACTCCAGAATCTTGGTACCGAGCCTGAGATCATCCTGTCACGGGTGGAACAGGTATTAAAACGGCTGGATATATGGCAGTACAGGGACAGAAATCCTTTTGAGCTTTCAGGGGGACAGATGCAGAGAGTTGCCATAGCCAGTATCCTCTGCATGGAGCCGGACATAATAATCCTTGATGAGCCCACGTCCCAGCTTGATCCCCAGGGAACCGAGGAGGTCTTCAGGGTGGTGGATGACCTTACGGAAACAGGTATCACCATCATTATGATAGAGCAGAAGCTGGAGAAGCTTGCCCATTACGCTGACAGGATCATCCTTATGAGCGAGGGCAGGGTCATCGACTTTGACACACCGGAAAAGATCTTTTCAAGGGACGATCTTTCGGAATACGGAATCAAAGCTCCGGCTTTCACAAGGATATGCCGGGAATACGGTCTGTCTCTGCCGGACGGTACATATCCGGTAAAGCTTGAGGATACAAAGAGGCTGTTTCAGGAAAAGAATATCAGACCCTTAAAAGAAGCAGAAACCGGCTCTTGCCTGCTAAACAGCAAAGCCGATGATACGGAGGAGCTCTTCCGTATGGACAATGTGGACTTTTACTATACGGAAGGAACGCCGATTTTCCAAAAGCTTTCCCTGACCCTGAATAACCGTCCCACGGCCATAATCGGACAGAACGGCGCAGGGAAGACAACTCTGGTAAGGCTTTTAAAAGGGCTCTTAAAGCCGGTTGGCGGCAGTATATATTTCAAAAATGACGACATTTCAAAAAAGACCGTTGCCATGCTGGCGGATAAGGTGGGATACGTTTTCCAGAATCCGGATGACCAGATATTTAAATATAACGTTCTTGATGAGACCATGTTTGGTCCTTTGAATATAGGCATGTCCGAAGAAAAGGCGAAGGAGGAAGCACTGAAGGCTCTGGAGCTTATGGGGCTTAAAGGCAGGGAAAATGTTAATCCCTATGATCTGGAGCTCTATGAGAGAAAGATGACCGCCATTGCGTCTGTTGTTGCCATGGATACGGATGTGATAATACTGGACGAGCCTACAATTGCCCAGGACTATGAAGGCAGGAAGCTCATAGGGGACATGATAAGGCATTTAAGCTCCGAGGGAAAGCTGGTGATAGCCATACTCCATGACATGGATTTTGTGGAGGAGAATTTTGAAAGAGTAATCGTAATGGCACATGGCAGGATTCTTTCGGAGGGCAGTGCGGAAAAGGTATTCTCGGAGGATGAGGTCCTTTCGGAAGCAAAGCTGCAGAAGCCATATATCACCGCGTTAAGGGAATTACTGGGGGCCTGACCGTATGAAGGGAGAGGACAGAAGAAAGAAGATAATAGAGTATCTCGAAAATGAAAGGGAGCCGGTTTCCGGTAAGAGGCTGGCGTCTCTTTTCAATGTGAGCCGTCAGGTCATAGTGCAGGACATTGCTCTCCTCCGTGCGGAACGCTATGAGATCTCATCAACTAATAACGGTTATCTTCTTTCGAAAAAGAAAAGCGCGGTTCGTGTTTTTAAGGTGAATCACAGTGATGAGGCCGTGGCTGATGAGCTGAAGCTTATAACGGATCTCGGGGGACTGGTGCAGGACGTCTTTGTCTACCACAAGGTATACGGGACCGTGAGAGCGGATCTGAATATCGGGAGCAGGGTGGATATAGAGCATTTTCTGTCGGATATAAAGAGCGGCAAATCCAGTCTTTTGAAAAATGTTACCGCCGGCTATCATTATCACACGGTAAGTGCAAATTCCGAGGCGCTTCTGGATATCATTCAGGAAAAGCTTAAGGAACGGGGATACCTTGCGTCCCTGCAGGACTTTGAACCGGTGGAATTCAGGAAGAAGAAAAAGGGATCCCGGAAAAAGAAGGTGAGGATCCTTGGTACCGGGGTAGCCACCATGGATATCTATCCCGAAAAAAAGAGAATGTATCCAGGCGGAAATGAGTACAATGTGGTATGCAATGCGGCTCTATTAAATGCAGAGGCGGGATTTCTCGGTGTATTCGGAAATGATATGGCAGGGAATCTTCTAAAGGAGACACTTAAGGAGCTCCGCGTGGATACTTCAAAGTGCCGGGATGAAAACGGTTCCAGCGGGTACAGCATTGTAATATTAAAGGAGGATGGTGACAGGATCTTTCTGGACTGGAATAAGGAGGGAGTAACGGATCTCTATCCCGTGCAGTTCACCCCGGAAGAGACGGAATATGTTAAGAGCTTTGATGTCATCACTATGGGACGGGTTGCTGATGTGACTCCCGAAACCATTAAGCGTCTCCACGAGGAAGAGAAGATCGAGATATGCTATGACTTCCACTCGGCATTTACGGATGAGGATATCGAAAAGATAGCGCCTCATGTGAAATACGGCTTTTTCTCCTGCAGCCACCTTAAGGAACCGGAGATAAGACGGGTATTAAAGAAGGCCGCAGACCTGGGATGCAGTATAGCCGTGGGTACAAGGGGATGTGATCCCATAATCGCATATGACGGTGAGAGCTATTACGTTCATAAGGTGGAAAAGGTTGATGCAACAGATGCCCTGGGTGCCGGAGATTCCTTTATCGGAGCCTTCCTTGTTGACTTTATTTCAGGCAGAAATGAGGGGCAGCAGCGGGAAGAAGGGATAAAGCATGCACTGGAAGCGGCTGCAGCCCATGCGGCAACGGTGGTTGTAAAGGAGGGCAGTGTGGGTATAGGATATGACTATGATCCGCCGTCTTTTGAGGAAGTAATAAATAAGGACAAAACATGGTAAACGTGCTATACTTAGCGGACAAGGTATTTTAAAAAAGGAGGACAGTATAATGGCAAACAATCCCTATGCAGGAACCAAGACAGAGAAGAATCTTCAGGAAGCATTTGCTGGAGAATCACAGGCAAGGAATAAGTACACTTACTTTGCATCCGTAGCAAAGAAGGCAGGCTATGAGCAGATTGCCGCAATGTTCTTAAAGACCGCGGATAATGAAAAGGAGCATGCAAAGCTCTGGTTCAAGGAGCTTGGAATGCTCGGAACGGTTGAGGAAAACCTCGCTGCAGCAGCAGACGGAGAGAACTTCGAGTGGACCGATATGTACGAGCGTATGGCTAAGGAAGCCGAGGAAGAGGGCTTTACAGCACTGGCAGCAAAGTTCCGCGGCGTAGCAGCTATCGAGAAGATGCATGAGGAGAGATACAGGAAGCTTCTTCAGAATGTGGAAGCAAAGCAGGTATTCGAAAAGAGCGAAGTTAAGGTATGGGAATGCCGTAACTGCGGGCATATCGTTGTTGGGACAAAGGCTCCCGCGGCTTGTCCTGTCTGTGCACATCCCCAGTCATTCTTTGAGGTTCATGAGGAGAATTTCTGATTGACAGAAAGGCACTCTTAGAGTACATTAGTAGTCGAGAGTTCACAAATGAATATGGTAGTATTCTCTTATTAAGAGTGATGGAGATGCAAAGGATCTGTGAAGTCACGACAACCTCCCGCGGAAACGGGAAGGTGCCACCCTTGAGCGAGTAATATCGAACAATGAGAGGATTTGATGAGAAGTCGAGTCCACTCTGCAAAGGTGGACTCTTTTCTACTATTGTCAGGTTTTTAGAAAAGGAGTGAAAAATGGAAAAAAGACTATTTACTTCAGAATCAGTTACAGAAGGACATCCCGATAAGGTATGCGACGCTATATCGGATGCGATCCTTGACGAGTGCATGAGACAGGATCCCATGAGCCGTGTTGCCTGTGAGACCATGGCCTGCACCGGCTTTGTGGTAGTTACAGGCGAGATCACGACGAAGGCCTATGTGGACATTCAGAAGACTGTCCGTGATACGGTTCGTGAGATAGGCTACACAAAGTCCGAGTACGGTTTTGATGCCGATACCTGTGCAGTGTTTACAGCAATTGACGAGCAGTCTGCAGATATCGCCATGGGAGTGGACAATGCCCTGGAGACAAAGGCAGATCTGAAGGCTCTGGAGAAGAATATGTCCGATGATGAGATCGGTGCTATCGGAGCCGGGGATCAGGGAATGATGTTCGGTTATGCCTCCAATGAGACACCGGAGTATATGCCCTATCCCATCGACCTTGCCCATAAGCTTACTCTTCAGCTTACAAAGGTAAGGAAGGACGGAACCTTGAAGTATCTCCGTCCGGACGGAAAATCACAGGTCTCAGTGGAATATGACGAGAACGGAAAGCCCTCAAGACTTGAGGCGGTTGTCATCTCCACTCAGCATGACGATGATGTGACCCAGGAGCAGATACATAAGGACATCAAGAAGTATGTATTTGATCCCGTTGTTCCCTCGGGAATGATAGATGAAAGGACGAAGATCTACATCAACCCCACCGGGCGCTTTGTTATAGGCGGACCTCACGGAGATGCGGGTCTTACCGGAAGAAAGATTATAGTGGATACCTACGGCGGATATGCACGCCACGGCGGCGGTGCTTTTTCCGGAAAGGACTGCACCAAGGTTGACCGCTCCGCAGCATATGCTGCAAGGTATGTGGCAAAGAATATAGTGGCAGCGGGACTTGCGGATCAGGTTGAGATACAGCTCTCGTATGCCATAGGTGTAGCGGAGCCCACATCGGTACAGGCCGACACCTTTGGTACCGGAAAGGTAAGCGATGAAGAGCTTACGAAGATAATCCGTGAGAACTTTGACCTCCGCCCCGCCGGCATAATTAAGATGCTGGATCTCCGCCGTCCTATCTATAAGCAGACTGCAGCCTACGGACATTTCGGAAGGACCGATGTGGATCTTCCCTGGGAGAAGCTGGACAAGGTTGATGCGTTGAAGAAATACCTTTAAGAAAAATGCTGATGTCATCCTGAGCGTCAGCGACGCATATCTCACATCAAAGATGTGAGATGCCGCCCCGGCGAGGTTTATCCCACATCGCAGATGTGGGATGCCCCCCCGGCGAGGGGTTGCGAAGCAACAGTAAGGATCTTTAATATGAGTTTTGTTCATTTACACACACATACGGAATACTCCTTACTGGACGGTTCCAATAAGATAAAAGAATATGTGGCGAGGGTAAAGGAACTCGGAATGAATGCAGCCGCCATCACAGACCACGGGGTCATGTTTGGCGTGATAGATTTTTATAATGCTTGCAGGGATGCAAATATAAATCCGGTGCTGGGGTGTGAGATCTATGTCTCCCCCGGCTCCAGATTTGATAAGGAAGCCGGTATGAATGAGGACAGGTATCACCATCTGGTGTTGCTTGCCGAAAATAATACCGGCTACCACAATCTTATGAAGATCGTCTCCGTGGGGCACACGGAGGGTCATTATTACAAGCCCAGAGTGGATATGGAAACACTGGAAAGATACCATGAAGGGCTTATCTGTCTTTCAGCCTGTCTCGCAGGCGAGATCCCAAAGGCAATAATAAGGGGGCTTATCGGGGAAGCCGAAAAGGCTGCCCTTAAGTACTTAAATATCTTCGGCAGGGGGAATTTCTTCCTGGAGCTTCAGGATCACGGAATACGGGAGCAGCAGCTTGTGGATCAGACTCTTATTTCCATGTCAAAAAAGCTCAATATCCCCCTTGTCTGCACGAATGACTGTCATTATACCAATGCATCGGATGCGGAGCCGCATGACATACTGCTCTGCCTGCAGACCGGAAAGAAGCTCAGTGACACCGACCGTATGAGATATGAGGGCGGACAGTATTATGTGAAGTCTGAGGAAGAGATGCGCTCTCTCTTTTCCTATGTTCCCGAGGCTCTGGAAAATACGCAGAAGATAGCTGACAGGTGTCAGGTGGATATTGAGTTTCACAGGACGAAGCTGCCGCATTTCGCATATCCGGAGGAATTTCCGGATTCCTATGCATATCTTAAATTTCTCTGTGACAGAGGATTCAAGGAGCGTTATCCCGATGATGACGGAAGCCTTTATAAAAGGATGGAGTATGAGCTTTCCGTCATACAGACCATGGGATTCGTGGACTACTTCCTGATAGTCTGGGACTATATTAATTTCGCAAAGGAGCATGGCATCTCAGTCGGACCCGGGCGCGGTTCGGCTGCCGGGAGCCTGGTTTCCTATGCACTGAAGATAACGGATATCGATCCCGTTAAATATGATCTTCTTTTCGAGAGGTTCCTAAATCCCGAAAGAGTGTCAATGCCCGATATAGACGTAGATTTTGCCTTTGAAAAGAGGCAGGAGGTCATCGACTATGTGGTTGAAAAGTACGGAAGGAAGAACTGCGTACAGATAGTCACGTTTATCACCCTGGCTGCCAAGGGCGTCATAAGGGATGTATCCCGTGTTATGGATCTTCCCTACGCTTTCGGGGACAATCTCTCAAAGATGATCCCGAATGAGCTGAATATAACCCTGAAAAGGGCTATGGAAGAAAATAACGATCTAAGGAAGCTCTATGAGGCGGATGAGGATGTCAAACGCGTCATAGACATGAGCATGAAGCTGGAGGGGCTTCCCCGGAATTCATCGATCCATGCCGCCGGAATATTGATAACACCGGAGGAAGCGGATAATTACGTCCCCTTATACAAGGGACCAAACGGGGAGATAACAACGCAGTTTGTGATGACTACCCTTGAAGAGCTGGGGCTTTTGAAGATGGACTTTCTCGGGCTCCGGACCCTTTCCGTTATACAGAATGCGGTAGGATTTATTAACGAGAGACAGGGGATCAGTCTGGATATTGAAAAAATAGATTATGATGATCCGGAAACCCTTAAGTTTATCTCCACCGGGGAAACGGACGGCGTATTCCAGCTGGAGTCCGGAGGAATGCAGCGCTTTATGAAGGAGCTTGCTCCCGAAAAGCTGGAGGATATAATAGCGGGAATTGCTTTATACAGGCCGGGGCCTATGGACTTTATCCCCCGGTATATAGAGGGAAAGAAAAACCGGGATAAGGTGAGCTATCTTTGTCCGGAGCTGGAGCCCATCCTTAAACCTACCTACGGCTGCATAGTCTATCAGGAGCAGGTAATGCAGATATTCAGGGATCTTGCAGGATATTCCCTGGGAGCTGCGGATATTATCCGCCGTGCAATGAGTAAGAAAAAGCAGAAGGACATTGATGCAAACCGGGATATTTTTGTTTACGGCGGAGAAACGAGGGTAAGGGATAAGATCCAGAAGATACCGGGCTGTGTGGCAAAGGGTATCAAAGAAGAGGCGGCTCTGGAAATCTATGCGAGCATGAATGACTTTGCAAAATATGCATTCAATAAATCCCATGCCGCCTGCTATGCATATGTGACCATGCAGACAGCATACCTTAAGTGCCACTATCCCGTGGAATTTATGGCGAGCCTTATGACCAGCGTGCTCGATAATACCGTAAAGCTCGCAGGGTATATGCTTTCCGCCAGGAGTATGGGGATAAAGATACTTCCTCCGGATATAAATCTGGCGGTCTCCGGTTTCTCTCCCGCGGGGGACAGGGAGATCCGATACGGGCTTTCCGCAATAAAGTCAGTGGGGGTTCCGGTTATAAGGGCTGTTGAAAATGAAAGGGAGTGCAACGGGGATTTCACATCCTTCACGGATTTCATTAACCGTATGGCGGGGAATGAGATAAATAAGCGAACGGTAGAAGCATTTATCAAGGCGGGTGTGTTTGATTCCTTTATGGGAAACCGCCATCAGTACATGGAAGTTTACGAGTCTATGCTGGATAATGCCGTAAGGGCGAAGAAGGACAGCATAGCAGGACAGATGTCCATATTTGATATTCTGGATAAGGAGGAGGGAGCACCCTCCCGGGGAGATATACTTCCCGATGTGGAGGAGTTTCCTGAAGAAACCAAGCTTCTCTTTGAAAAGGAGGTTCTGGGGATCTACCTTACCGGACATCCCCTGTCGGAATATACGAAGCTCATAAAGAAGCACACTGATACGGTAAGCACTGATTTTCTCCTGAATCCGGAAACTAATACCATTGGTATAAGGGAGGGGAAAAAGGTAACCATAGGAGGAATGATCTCTTCTGTAAGGCGCAGGCAGACAAAAAAGGGCGATACCATGGCAGTACTGACTTTGGAGGATATGCTGGGAATCGTTGAGTGCATAGCCTGGCCAAGAATATATGCAGAGTACGGAGCTCTTTTGACAGAGGATTCAAAGGTATTCCTAAAGGGCAGGGTTAAGGCCGATGACGAAAAGGACGGCCAGCTTATGATAGACGAGGTGATAGCCTTTGATGAGATCGGGGGCACCCTGTATATCCGTTTTAAGGATCTCGACTCATACAAAGAACGGTCAGGAGAGCTTGACAAAGCCCTTTCCGCCTCTTCCGGACGTGACAGGGTGGTGGTCTACCTTGAAAAGGAGAAAAAGCAAAAGGCTTATCCCTCTTCACAAAATGTGAAGGCTGACGATATTCTTATATCATCACTGCGAACAATGTTCGGTGAGGAAAACATAAAGCTTGTATAGCAAAGGAAGCAGAGGAGCGAAGCTTTATGTCATCCTGAGGAGCGAAGCGACGAAGGATCTTAAAAACCTCACTTTCTCAAAAAACTTGAAAAAAAACGGCACATTTAATATAATTAGCTGGATTTTTGCAGGAGGAGAAAAATGTCTAAAGCAAAGAAGGAAATAAAGACCATCGCAGTACTGACAAGCGGCGGAGACGCTCCGGGAATGAATGCGGCTATCCGTGCCGTTGCCAGAAAAGCCATAAAGAACGGTCTTAAGGTAATGGGAATAGATAAGGGCTATCAGGGCCTTTTGAACGGAGAGATCAGAGAGCTGAACGCAAAGGATGTTTCCGATACCATACAGAGGGGCGGAACTATCTTAAAAACCGCAAGATCCGAGGAATTTGCAACGCCCGAGGGTAAGGTAAAGGGTGCAAAGATACTTAAGGAGCATGGGATCGACGCGCTGGTTGTTATCGGCGGTGACGGATCATATAAGGGTGCCCTGGGTCTTTCGCATGAGGGCATCGGAGTGATCGGCATACCCGGAACCATAGATCTTGATATAGCCTGTACGGACTACACGATCGGCTTCGATACCGCCATAAATACCGCAATGGATGCCATAGATAAGGTCAGGGATACATCCTCTTCACATGAGAGGTGTTCCATCATTGAGGTTATGGGAAGGCATGCGGGCTACATAGCACTCTGGTGCGGAGTTGCAAGCGGTGCCGAGGAAATTCTGCTTCCCGAAAAGTATGATTTTGACGAGCAGAAGATAATAAACCATATTGTTGAGACCAGAAAGCTCGGAAAGACGCACTTCCTTATAGTAAACGCAGAAGGA
This sequence comes from uncultured Lachnospiraceae bacterium, assembly GCA_947167135.1. Taxonomy (GTDB): domain Bacteria; phylum Bacillota; class Clostridia; order Lachnospirales; family Lachnospiraceae; genus NK4A144. The sequence goes on along the minus strand of CAMVGV010000015.1, from coordinate 5,023 downwards.
GTGGGACACTCTGTTTCCATGGCAAGACGTATCGAAGCGGCTACGGGTATGGAGACCAGGGCTACGATCCTCGGATACATGCAGCGGGGCGGTTCTCCTACCTGTAAGGACAGGTTTTATGCATCCATAATGGGAGCAATGGCTGCAGATCTCCTGAAGCAGGGGATAATAAACAGAGTGATCGGTCATAAGGACGGAGAATTCAAGGACTTTGACATAGACGAGGCACTTGCTATGAAGAAGGAGATTCAGGAATACTATGTGGAGATAGCAGGGGCTCTGGCACGCTGAAATTGATAAGCTCATATTCAAATCCGAAACTGAAGAATGTCCGGGAGCTTCTGGAACGCTCAAGGGCAAGGAAAAAAGCGGGTGCTTTCGTTATCGAGGGCATCCGCATGTTTAATGAAACACCGGAAAGTCTGCTAAAAGAGGTTTACATAAGTCAATCTTTTTATGAAGATAATCCCGGTATTTCAGGAGAGCTTGTTTCGGATGAAGTATTTAAGAGGCTTTCCGATACAAAGACCCCCCAGGGGATACTGGCCGTGGTAAGGAATCCCGTCTTTGACTTTGATAAAGTCCTGTCGGGAGAACGCGGACTATTTCTTCTGCTGGAGGGCATACAGGATCCCGGGAACCTGGGAACCATGATAAGAACCGGAGAAGCAGCCGGAGTGAAGGCCGTGATAATGGATCACGACACGGCGGATATTTATTCACCAAAGGTGGTAAGAGCCACTATGGGGTCGATCTACCGGACACCATTCTTTTACAGCGATGACCTTTATGAAACGGTCAGGGAGTTAAAGCAAAAAGGTGTGTGCGTTTATGCTGCCGATCCTGCAGGGAAATGCTTTTACCATGAAACGGAATATGCTGAAAAAACCGCGGTTCTTATCGGAAATGAGGGAAGAGGACTGAGCCGGAAGGCACTTGAGCTTTCGGACAAAGGTCTTAAGATCCCTATGGAGGGACAGACGGAATCCCTTAATGCGGCTGTCGCAGCAGCACTTATTATGTATGACTACAGGAACAGATCGTGATCCGGAAAAGAGGTTAATATGTCGGAACTGAAGGGCAGAAATTTCTTGACGCTTATGGATTTTACACCGGATGAGATAAGGCATTTTCTGGATCTCGCCGCAAAATTCAAAAGCCTTAAAAAAGAAGGAAAGGTTCATGACGGATTAAAAGGGAAGAACGTTGCCCTTATTTTTGAAAAAACCAGCACAAGAACCAGATGTGCATTTGAGGTGGCAGCACACGATCTCGGAATGCATGCCACATATCTTGATAATTCAGGTTCACAGCTCGGAAAAAAGGAGAGTGTTGAAGATACGGCCTCTGTTCTTGGACGGATGTTTGACGGGATAGAATACAGGGGCTTCGGACAGGAACGGGTGGAAAAAATAGCGGAGTATTCCGGTGTTCCTACCTGGAACGGACTTACTGACGAGTACCATCCGACTCAGATCCTTGCAGATATGCTTACCATAAGAGAGCATCTAAAGGACGAGAAGGGAAAGAAGCTTGTCTATATGGGAGATGCCCGCTTTAATATGGGGAATTCTCTTATGGTAGGATGTTCAAAGCTGGGTCTTCACTTCGTGGCCTGTGCACCATCAAAGTACTTCCCCAATAAGGAGCTCACGGAAAAATGCAGGAAGTGGGCAGAGGAAAACGGCGGGAGCATCACGCATACGGAAGATATATCCGAAGCTTTGAAGGATGCCGATGTGATCTATACCGATGTCTGGGTATCCATGGGGGAACCGGTGGAGGTCTGGGAAGAGAGGATCAGAGACCTTTCTCCTTATAAGGTCACCATGGACAAGATGAAGGCTGCGAAGGATACAGCGATCTTTATGCACTGTCTTCCTGCCTATCATGATCACGAGACGGAGATCGGAAAGGAAATGGGGGAAAGATTCGGATTAAAGGATATGGAAGTCACGGACGAGGTCTTCTCCAAATACAGAACGGTGCTCTTTGACGAGGCGGAAAACCGTATGCATACAATAAAAGCAGTAATGGCTGCTACTCTCGGTTTCGAAGGATAGAAAGCATGTCTGTTGACGATAATTTCGGAGTGGATGAGATAAGCTCATTTCTGAGGACCCGATGGCTCGGAACGGAGGGAAGACTGCTGTTTTTTAGGGAGATCGGTTCCACCAATGATGAGGCTGTGAGTCAGGCAGGAAAGGGAGCAGAGGAGGGACTCGTTGTAATAGCGGATCTCCAGAATTCCGGAAAGGGAAGACGCGGAAGGGTATGGAAGGGAGAAGCAGGTTTAAATACCGCAATGAGCTATCTTTTGAGACCCGACTTTGATCCCGATCTGGCATCCGCAATAACGCTTATAATGGCTCTTTCCTGCAGAAAAGCCATCCGGAATGTGACCGGACTTGAAACCCTTATAAAGTGGCCGAATGATATCGTGTCAAAGGGGAAAAAGCTTGTGGGTATCCTTACGGAAATGTCACCGGAGAACGGAAGGATAGGCTATGTTGTGGTAGGAACGGGGATAAACATTAATCAGAGTGTGTTCCCGGAGGAAATATCCGAGACGGCAAGCTCACTGTTTCTTGAAACGGGGGAAAAGGTTTCCAGATCCGGGATCACCGCGGAGTGCGCCAACTGTTTTGAAGAGTATTATGAACTGTTCAAAAGCACGGGAAGCCTGAAGGATATGCAGGATGAATACAACGCTGTATGTGTAAATAACGGACGGCGTGTAAAGGTACTTGATCCCCTTAAAAGCTTCGAGGGTGAAGCATTGGGCATAAATGAAAGAGGAAGCCTTCTGGTAAGGACGGATGACGGAAGGGTAAGGGAAGTTTATGCAGGTGAGGTCAGCGTAAGAGGCGTTTACGGATACACGTAAGATGTCAATATGAGCATCGCGAAGAATCGTAAATCAGGTAAAAATATATGGAAGAAAATATCGTTCTCTGTGCCGCAAATTCATATGAAAAAAAATACTACCTAAATCCGGAATTCGGACTGCTGCCGGAGGCCGTGAAGGATGAGCTTCAGGCAATGTGTGTTCTTTTTACGGAAGAAGCAGGTGGTATATTTGAAATGCTTTTTGACATGGATGGGGAGCTCCTTTTACGGACTGAGGCCGATGAAATGGATGCATCCTATGATGAGATAGGAGCAGGGCTTCTGGTAAAGAGACTAAGGAGCGATAAAAAGGAGCTCTTTGAGCAGCTGACATTGTTTTTCAAGGCAGTTTTTCTGGGTGAGACCTTCGAGTGAAGATAGGTGATGTGACGCTTAAAAGTAAATATATTTTATCACCCATGGCAGGAGTTTCAGACCTGCCATTTCGATTGATATGCAGTGAAATGGGTGCCGGGATGGTATGCACGGAAATGATAAGCGCAAAGGCTCTGCACTATAAAAATAAGGCCACTAAGGAGCTTCTCCGTACCCACGAAAATGAACACCCGGTATCACTGCAGATATTCGGTTCGGAACCTGATATTATGGCAGAGCAGGCTGCAGCGCTCTCCGATATGGAATTTGAGATCCTTGATATCAATATGGGCTGTCCCATGCCGAAGATAGTGAATAACGGAGAGGGTTCCGCCCTTATGAAAAAGCCGGAGCTTATTTTTGACATTGTCTCGGCTGTGTCCGCTGCCTCGAAAAAACCTGTAACGGTTAAGATCAGAAAGGGCTTCGATAAGAACCATGTAAATGCGGTCGAAGCAGCTCTGGCAGCTGAAAAAGGCGGCGCAGCCGCAGTTCATATCCATGGAAGGACCAGAGAAGACTATTACGAGGGAGAAGCAGACTGGGATATAATAAGAAGGGTAAAGGAAGCTGTTTCCATCCCGGTCATAGGAAACGGAGACATACGCTCCTATGAAGACGCAGTCAGAATGATAAAGGAAACGGGCTGTGACGCTGTTTCCATAGGACGGGCTGCAAGGGGAAATCCCTGGATCTTCAGGGAAATGACCGGGGGGAAAAAATATAACCCGTCTCCTGAAGAAAGAAAGAGCGTAATAAAGAGACATCTTGAGCTTGAAACTGAATATAAAGGCGAATATACAGCAGTTAGAGAGATGCGGAAGCATATTGCCTGGTACACTTCAGGAATACCTCATTCGGCTAAGCTTAGGTCGGAGTGCTGCAGTGTGGAAACCGCTGAACAGCTTGTCTCACTTATTGACATGATCGGGTCAGGCGGCTATAATACGTGAGTTGAATTGTGAAATACCATAACGGAGGAGGGTCAAATGTCAGAAGAACTGGAAAACGGGAAGAAGGTCATTCTTACAGCGGACGGTCTGAAAAAGCTGGAGGACGAGCTTTCCGATCTTAAAAATAATAAGCGTGCCGAGATAGCACAGGAATTAAAAGAAGCGCGTGCACAGGGAGACCTTTCGGAGAATGCCGAATATGATGCCGCAAAGGATGCACAGCGGATCATGGAGGAAAGAATAGTTGAGATAGAAACCCTACTTAAGAATGTCGAGGTTGTGGATGCCAGCGAGATAGATTCCGAAAAGGTCAGCATAGGCTGCAGGGTCAAGCTCAGGGATATGGAATATAAGGAAGATATGGAGTTCCAGATCGTGGGCTCTACCGAAGCCAGCAGCCTTCAGGGGAAAATGAGTAACGAATCACCCGTTGGCCGCGCAATACTCGGTCACAAAAAGGGAGATACGGTTAAGGTAGAAACAAAGGCAGGAAAGATAAAATACAAGATACTCGAGGTATCAGCAGGAAACGTCTGATGAAGTTATCCTGAGCGAAAGCGAAGGATCTGTCAAATCAGTGTGCGGGGCACTGATGCGCTGAGCGCATCAAGACGTGCCCGTAAAATGTCCACTGGACATTTTACCATCCTGAGCGAAAGCGAAGGATTATCGAGCCACTGTCATCCTGAGCGAAAGCGAAGGATTATCGAGCCGCTGTCATCCTGAGCGAAAGCGAAGGATTATCGAGCCACTGTCATCCTGAGCGAAAGCGAAGGATTATCGAGCCGCTGTCATCCTGAGCGAAA
>CAMVGV010000014.1 GCA_947167135.1 uncultured Lachnospiraceae bacterium | reverse complement strand
CGGGGCGGCATCCCACATCTCCGATGTGGGATATGCGTCGCTGCCGCTCAGGATGGAAAAACATCCAGTGGATGTTTTTCGGGCACGTTTTGACGCGCCATGCGCGGCAGTGCCCCGCACAAAAAGTGTCCCGGATTGATAACTGTTTTTTGAGCAATCAGCACGTCCCGCTTAGCGAATCCGAGGCTTATAAATTTTGTGAGTGCGAAGGCCGCTCTTGCGTTTATGAAATGTCCGTTACACAAAGAAATAAACGCAAGAGCGGAACAGCGCCGAGCAAAATTTTGTCATAAGACGATGGATGAGCTTAGCGGGATCGTAGCGCGAAAAAAACAGTTAGTAAGCCGGGACACGGATGAAGAAGCCGGTGGGAAGATCCTTCGTCGCTATTCGCTCCTCAGGATGACATTTACCGCAAGACATTGGAGCACTGGAGGAAAAAGATCCTTCGTCGCTATTCGCTCCTCAGGATGACATTTGCCGGAAGTCGGTGCGAGAAGATCCTTCGTCGCTATTCGCTCCTCAGGATGACAAAAAGCTTCGCTCAGGATGACTTTGAACATCCCATTGCCCCTTTCAAAGAAAGCCCGAACGTGATAAAATAACGAATACGAGTATTAATGAAGGGATCCTTCAAAACATGAAAAAGCTAAGTAACACCGATCTATCTTTTTTCTGCGGCCAGATGGCCATGATAATAAAGTCAGGTATCTCCTCCATTGAAGGACTACATATGATGGGCGAGGATTCTGAGGCTACTCCCGAGGAAAAGAAGCTGTATTATGATATTCAGGCAAAGCTGGAGGAAGGCGGTTATCTAAATAATGCAATGGAAAGTACCGGTGTCTTTCCCTCCTATGTGGTGAAAATGACACGTATCGGTGAGGAAACCGGAACACTTGATAACGTAATGGAAGCTCTCCGCATCCACTATACGAGGGAGGAGGAGATCAGCCGTTCCATCAGACAGGCAATAACATATCCCATTGTTATGGCAGGTATGATCCTCGTTGTTATCCTCGTTCTGTTACTGCAGGTAATGCCGGTATTCAGGCAGGTATTCAGACAGCTCGGTACTGAGATGACAGGATTCGCGGGCTTAATGTTTGATGCCGGTGACGCCATCAGGAAGTATTCCATAGCTGTGGTTGTGATCCTGGCCCTGATACTTGTATTGATAATAGTATGTCTCCGCACCGAAAAGGGACGGAAGAGCGGACTCTCCTTCCTATCCAATTTCAGGTTCTTTAAGAAGCTAAGGAATGATATTTCCTTAAGCCGTTTTTCGGACGGTCTGGCACTTGCCCTCCGTTCCGGCTTTTCCGCCGACTTCGGTATAGAAATGGTCTCCGAGATAATAGATGATGACGCTTTCAGAAAAAAGGTCGATGAATGTAAGAAAAAACTGGATGCAGGAGCACCCTTCGATGAGGCATTGAAGGAAGCCGGGATCCTTTCCGGCGTGCCTGCGCGGATGATGACCATAGGGAACCGCACCGGCTCCTCGGACACGGTAATGCAGCAGATATCCGATCTTTCACAGAAAAGCATTGATAACAGCATTGACAGAGCCCTCGGGGCAATCGAACCGGTGCTTATTGTATCGCTGTCCCTCATAATCGGTGCCATACTTATGTCGGTCATCATACCCTTCCTCGGAATGGTATCGTCTATATGAAGCAAAACGAAAACACTGATAATAAAACAGTATTCACTATCATAAGCTTTGCCCTTATCATGGTGCTGTTTCTCTTTTCCGTGAATCTGGCTTCCAGAGGAAATACCGAGAGACAGAAGGAAAGCCTATTACGGGCACTGCAGCGTGATGTCACCTATTGCTACGCCACAACGGGCAGATATCCGAAGAACCTTGACTATATGGAAAGAGTCTACGGCCTTAGCTATGACAAGGATCTGTTTCTTGTGGACTATAAGATCACAGGCAGCAGGATACCGCCGGAGATCACTATCACCGTGAAAGGAGCTTCTTCAAGCAGCCAATGAATAAGCGGGGCAGAAACAGGATAAACGATATCTTCCCCATACTGCTATTTCTGGTCTTTACGCTGTCAGCTCTGGGGATCGTGATGATGTCGGTCCAGATCTACCGAAAGATACTGGTAAGATCGGACGGAAATTATGACAATAAGACTGCCGTTATGTATCTAACCGAAAAATTCAGAGCAAATGACAGAGAGGGACAGATCCGGATTGGACAGTTTAAGGGGCAGGATGCCGTTCTGATTACAAGTCCGGTTAAGGATGAGATCTATGTGACCTGCATTTATGCATATGACGGTTACTTAAGGGAACTGTATCTTGAACAGCAGCTCCTTGAGGGAGCGGAAATGGACAGCGGCACGGAAATAATGGAAATGGATTCCTTTTCCGCCGAGGAGCTTTCCGATAGGCTCATTTCCCTTAAATTTACTGACAGATCGGGAAACAGCCTGACAACCTGTCTCGCCGTGAAAAGCGGAGGTGATGCTTAGATGAAGATCGGAAGCAGGCTTTCATCCGGCAATCTCATGCTTCTGGAGCTGGTATTTGCAATTATTTTCTTCTGCCTGGCTATGGCAGCATCCATGTCCGTATTCGGAAATGCCTACGAAATGTCCACACGGGCAGAGGATCAGGGTGCGGCCTTAAGAGAGACGGATTCAGCTGCGGAGATCATCCGTTCCTCGGAAACAAAGGCAGAAATGGATTCCCTCCTTACCGCCGCCGGTTTTACGGGTAATATGGAAACAGGCTATGAAAAGCTCTTTTGCGACAACAGGTACAGGCTCACCATTTCCTTATCCGGAAGCGGAAAGCTTATACAGGCTGATATGCTCTGCTATTCTGCCAAGGACGGCAGCCAAAGTGAGCCTGAAGAGCCATTTTACAACCTTAGCATAAAGCATGCCTTGAAAGGAGATCTCTGATTATGGGAGACACTACCCCAAGAAATATCGGCCTCCCCATGCTCATTGTAGTGCTTGTAAGTATCTGTCTCTTCTCCTTCAGCGGCATTGCCTATTCCACGGCAAGACACAGTCTGGAGCAGAGCAACGCCCTCATAAAGCGGACAAAGGACTACTATGGAGCCTGTAATGAGGCTGAGGAAAAGCTGTCCGCCTTAACGGAGATACCCGAGGGAGAAACCACCTTTTCATTTCCCTTCGGAACGGGAATGGACGAGCTTCAGGTAAAGATAAGGCCGGACGGAAACGGACAGGATTATAAGATAACCGGCTGGATCATATCTGATACCGCAAGCTGGGAAGCACCCGAGGAAAACGGTAATAAAACGCACGGTCCAAAGGCTCCGGGAAAGGCATCCGGACCCCAGCCGCCGTCAAACTAATATAAGGAGATTTTCACAAATGATACAGGATATCTTAAAAGAAGCGGTTGATCAGAAGGTCTCGGATATTTTCCTTGTTGCAGGTCGTCCGGTATCCTTTTACAAAAACGGAGTGATCACCAAGGAGGGAAATGAGGCGCTTTCTCCCGATGATGTGGATGAAAACGTGAGAGCCATCTATGAGCTCGCAAAAAGAGACTATTCAAGGCTCCTTGAGGTCGGTGATGACGATTTCTCACTTTCCGTTGCAGGTCTTTCCCGCTTCAGGGTGAGTGCATATAAACAGCGTGGCACTGCCTCCGCCGTTCTCCGCGTGATCTCCTTTAAGCTCCCTGATCCTAAGGAATACAGCATACCGGAAAACATAGTGAATCTCGGAAACCAGCCAAACGGCATGGTGCTTGTCACAGGACCTGCCGGCTCCGGAAAGTCCTCGACCCTTGCCTGTATTATTGACCATATAAACCATACACAGGAATCCCACGTTATTACCCTTGAGGATCCCATAGAGTATCTTCACAGGCACGATCAGAGCATTGTGAGCCAGAGGGAGATCGGGGTAGACACCAGAAGCTATGTGGCGGGCTTAAGAGCCGCCCTCCGTCAGTGTCCCCATGTGATCCTTTTAGGTGAAATGCGTGACTTTGAGACCATATCCGTTGCCATGACCGCGGCTGAAACGGGACATCTCCTGCTCTCGACCCTGCACACCATGGGTGCTTCGAATACTATAAACCGTATCATCGATGTATTCCCGGCAAACCAGCAGCGACAGATAACCGTGCAGCTGTCCAGCGTACTCCACGCTGTGGTTTCCCAGCAGCTTCTTCCCACGGTAGACGGCGGTGTTATCCCTGCATTTGAGATAATGACCATGACCCCCGCCATCAGAAATATGATAAGGGACGGCAAGGTCCACCAGATAGACGGCGTTATTTATTCAAGCCCCGACAAGAGCATGATCTCAATGGATGAGAGTATAAACAAGCTCTTAAGCGATGGCATCATTTCAAGGGAAACAGCGGAGCGCTACGCGGTTCATCCGGAGCGGCTAAGGAGAAGCTGACATCTCTCCTCCATTTTTTCCTGGTCAAAAGCTGCCTCTACAGCCTCTTCCGGGCTGATGGCAGCTTTTTCGCACAGGGCGAAAATGGAATCATCCATGGTTATTAGACCCTTACAGGAATTTTGTTCAATATACTCCTTTAGTTGTGCAGTGCGGTTATCCCGTATCATTTCCTTCACGGAATTATCGGAAATAAGTATCTCGCACGCGCTTACAAGCTCATTATCCAGAGAGCGGAGAAGCTGTCTCGAAAAAACTGCACGAAGCACGTTTGCCAGCCTGTTTGCCGCCTGCTTTCTCTTCTGTGCCGGAAACATATCAATAAGGAATTCTATGGTCTGCACCGCCCCCATTGTAAAGAGAGAGGCAAAAACCAGCCTCCCCGTTTCCGCAGCCTTTATGGCGGCCTCGATCTCCTCCCCGGTATTAATCATTCCCGAGGCTATGACATCAGGATCCTGCCTCAAAGCGGAATTTAAGGCTGACAGCGTATCGAAGGCATCTATTCCTATCTCACGCTGGTTTACTATAGCCTTTTCATTTTTGTAGATATATTCGATGGGATTTTCAATGGTAATGATATTGCAGGGTCTTTCCGTATTTATCCTGTTTACAAGGGATGCAGTGACCGTGGATCGTCCTGAGCCGGAGGGACCTGTGATGAGGATAAGACCTCTTCTCGCCCTGCACAGACTGATAATCTCCTGAGGGATGCCTAAGGACTCCGCCTCCGGGATGGTGCTGTCCACTATCCTTAAGGTGATGGTGATATGTCCTCTCTGCCTGTATGCATTTACCCGGAACCTTCCGGCCTCGGGAATGGATACCGAGAGGTCGATCTCCTTCTTTTCCTCAAATATCTGCCTCTCACTCGGATCCATAAATTGAAGAAGGACCTCGAGCGTATCGCCCGGGGTCGTCTCCTTAAGATCAGACGAGAACAGCTCTCCGTTTATCCTGAAGGCAGGCGGCGCTCCCGCACTGATATGTATATCGGATGCACCTTTTTTCAGTGCTTCCCTGATAAGAAATGAAAGATCAAGCATTGCTGCTCTCCGCTGCGAAATCCAGCATATCGGGATCTATGGCTGCGGGCTCATCCGCCTTGACCATTCCGAACCCGGACTCCATGGCGCTCCTGTCTATGGCAACCCTGTTGTCCATGGTCTTCATAACATCCTTAATATCAAGATTTCCGTATATAAGCTCCTGTCCCAGATCTATTATGGAATTGTCCGAGAACATAAGGACAACCGGCTTTAATACATTCCTCGGGTTCTCCGTGATCACCAGACCCTTGTCTCCGTTTGTAAGCTCCACAGTGCAGCCCGGAACAAGGATATTGATGCTGTCCACGAGAGCATCCGTAACCGTGGAATCATAGATCTCGGGATTATCCATAAGATACCTTATCGCCGAGATTTCCGAGGTCGGCTCTGCATGCTCGTTCATGGCAGTTATGGAATCAAATTTATCCGCAACCGTCAATATCTTCGCCCCTATGGATAGCTTTGCGTTAAGATCGGGATTTCCCTTCCTGAAGGATTCCCTGTACCTGAAGGCCTGCATGATAAGCCTTTTTACCGACGGGGTGCCGTCAAATACGTTGTCCAGAAACTGGAAGCCCAGAGCCTCATACTTTGAAATATATTCATTATCCGCATCGGAAAGACCTTCGGTCTTTATCTCTATCTCCTGCGGAGTGTCGAGCTTCCCGATGTCGTGGACAAGAGCCGCCGTCACCGTATCATTCTGCTCACTCAATTTCACGTTCATCTTGTGGGTGATAAGGGCACAGAGGATAGCCACATTAAGAGCATGCTTATAATACTTATCCTCCTGCGATCTGAGGGACTGTACAAAATTCAGCTTATGATCAAGTCTTCCGTATCTTTTTATTATCTGTGAAACCAAAGTGGGAGTTGCGGGAGCCTGACCCTTTTCCCTGATGCTCTTCCACTCGTCCTGGATGGTAAAGGTGGATACCATCTGGAACTTTTCAAATTCAACATCCTCCTCCGTTATCGGTGGAACGGGTTCAGCGGGTTCGAGTATGTAAAGACCTATGATCCCGAAATTATGCACAGACTCAATACCCTGCCTTGTAAGCTTTGAGTCCCGTTCATAAAGAAGCACTCCCTTTTTGTCGTAGATCGGCTTTGCAAGCCTCATCCCCTCTTTCAATTTGTCATGCTTTACAAAGATCATAGCTTTTCCATTCCTTTATTGATTTTGAGAAGCAGCCTTTCAAATTCCTCCATATCGAGAGGCTTTGAATAGTAATAGCCCTGAGCCACATCACAGTTTATGGATTTCAGGAAATCCACCTGCTCCTTCGTCTCCACACCCTCCGCAACAACGGTTAAGCCCAGCTGCTTTGACATTGCGACGGAATTCTCTATTATTATCCTTCCCCTCTTTGTAGACATTATCTCGTCAACAAAATATCTGTCTATCTTTATAACATCAACAGGAGCTTCTCTCAGCATATTTAATGATGAATATCCCGTTCCGAAATCATCCATCTGAACCACAAAGCCCTCTGTTTTCAGAGCATTCATGAGCTCGTAAAGCTTATCCACATCTTCCGTAAACAGGGTCTCCGTTATCTCAAGCTCCAGATTCCTGTTGTCGATCTCGTACTCTCTGGTAAGATCCAGGAGGGTACTGATAAGATCCGTACTGCCGATATGATACCTGGAGATATTTACGGATATCGGAACCGTAAGATCCTTTTCCTTCAGGTGTGACAGATACTTTGCAGCCGCCACCCACATATATTCGTCGAGCTTCTTTATAAAGCCGTTACTCTCAAAGTATGGCAGGAACTCACCGGGAAGCCTTAAACCTCCTGTGGGATGGTTCCAGCGCACCAGCGCTTCAGCCCCGCAGATCTTCTCGCTATGCAGATCGATCTTGGGCTGGAGATACATCACAAATTCCTCGTTATCAAGAGCCGTCTGCATCTCGCTCTCCATCTGGGAGACCTTCCTCTGCATCAGCCTTATCCTGTCATCATATATCGCGAAATTCGTGAGCATATTGCCCTTGATGTCCTTCTTCGCAAGCCTTGCCCTGTCGCACATAAGGCGTATCGCAACATCCCGGTTTGTGATCTTATAAATGCCGAAGCAAAGCACGGAACCGCAGAGCTTTGCTTCTTCAAAATCAAAGCGGCTGTTCAGCTTTCTGATGAAGGTCAAAATATCCTCTTCTCTCTTGTAGCTTATAAGGATAGAGAACATATCAGCCTCATAGCGTCCGGCTATATCATTCTTTGAAAGGCTGTCGCGTATCGCATCACCCATCGCTAAAAGACACCTGTTTCCGGTATCCACTCCGAATCTGTCATTTATGATGCGGAAATGCTCTATATCTGTAGCGATGATGGCAAAATTGGTATCCTTCATAAGGTGTATCTTTTCGGATACGTTCCTGTAGAAGGCTTCTGCATTATAGAGCTTTGTCAGGGAATCGTAATCAGCCCTGAACTCCAGCTCCGCCTTTACCTCCATCTCGCTGTTCACGTCCTGAAGGACGCCGATAACACGGGTAAGCTGGTTATTAAGGCCGTTTAAGGTCTGCACCGTAACGGTGAACCAGATAGCAACATCAAATTTATTAATGATCCTTACCGTTATCCTGTGGGTATTTGGCTCGGTCTTTACATTTTCTATGAATTCCTCATAGCGCTTCTTGTCTTCCCTTTCAACCCTGAAGCTCTCCAGGAATGACCAGGCATTGTCCTTCATATCGGGAGTCAGGACAAACATATCCTCAAAGTTCGAGCACACATAATAGCTCTGTTCCGGAGCACTGTATTCAAATACATAGATCCCGGAAAGCTCATTGACATGCTCGTATCTTTCATTGTCCCTCGCCAGCTCGTTTAAGAAGACATTATTGTCAAGCATTGCCTTGTACTTATTCTCTATAGCGGCGTTACGGGCAATATCGTTCTTTATCTCATTTATGTCCTTGGCAGTAATGAATACCAGCTCGTCCTCGTTCTCATCCTTCACCGGCAGGAATACGGTATTTATGTCATACCAGTGGAATGTCCCGTCCTGATGAAGAAGGCGTACCTGCCTGTGGAACTCAAGCTCTCCCTTCTTTCTGGATTCCCTGAAATATCCGGGATCGGTGACATAGAGGAAATCCTCCCTGTCATCATAATGGATCACGTGGTCAAGGTACTGCTTCCTGAGCTTTTCATAATCCGCCACATAGCTGTCAAGGACATACATTATATTTTCTTCCCTGACCCTGGTGCACTTATTCCTGCTTAAGTTTATCTCCCATATGATATCCGAGGACCGGTAGATCGCATCATTAAACCTCTCCATACTCTTATGGATGTTCTGCATCTCGGTCTTCGTATCCTCATTGACATCAAGGAGCACATAGGCCCTTTTCTTATCCCCGGTTGAGATACGGGTGATCCTTGTACGGATACTGCTCCTTAAATAGGGCGAGTAGACATCAGTATCCGCCGATGAATGGCCTTCCTCAAGCATCCTTATGGGACAGTCCTTACAGGGTTCCTCCCTTCCCTTTATCACCTCATAGCAATGTCCGGAGACAGGTTCGCTAAATCTGTCACGCAGTGCATTATTCATATAGAGGATGTTATAGTCCTCATCTATGGCATAGGCAAGGGACATAATAGGATCGAGAACACTCTTTATAAGCCTGATATCACTTAATTCCTCGTGCTTGTCGGCAATATCATTCCTGCCCCTCATTTCCCTGTCATAGATTACGAGACCTCCCCTGTCCGGATTTTTGGCCTCCTCTGCTGCTGCCTGTGCTTTTTTAAGCATAACGTCATAATCCGGAACGCCCTCATCTGTCATAAGAGCCACACCGACAGCAACTATATTCTCAGGATTTTCCACGAAGGAATTGGTCCAGATATTCTTTATGGCACGGTTAAAATAAGTAGATTTGTCTGCAACGATACCGGGATCCGTGATATCCCTCATATAGATCAGGAAGCTGTTTTCATTAAGCCTTCCTATGATATCGCTGGTACGGAGGGATCTCTTAAAGATCCTGGAAATATCCACGATAAGACTGTCTGCTCTCTCACGTCCCTCATCATTAATAAGCCTAAAGTAGCCGGGAAGCTCCACTAGGATCAGATTCGGTATCTCCCCCACCGTCCTCTCTTCATAGGCACTGTTAAGCTTGGAGCAGAATTCCACAGGACTGTCCAATCCGGTAAGCTCATCAGCTACACTCCGTATCTCCAGACCTTCTGCAGCATCATTTATATCCACAGGCTTATAGGTACCGTACAAAAGTGCCGGCCTGTTATTTTCGTCCATAATGGTCTTTCCGCTTACCTTGTACCAGCGGAAAGAGCCGTTGAAATCCATTAAACGAAAAAACTCCCTGCGCCCGGGGGAATCATAACGCATTGGCCTGAAGAACATTATTGCTCTCTTAACATCGTCGGGACATACCTTCCCGGCGATCTCAAGTGACTCGCTGTAATTGGATATCTTGACCTGACAGGGAATGAATTTCGCCACATTTCTGGAAAAACTCATCACATCAGACTGTATATCGTATTCAAATACAATAGTTTCCATTATCCGACAGATCTTCTCCGATAAATACAAAAAATCTAGTTTATTGTATCAATTTTTAGAACAATCGTCAAAAAAAATCTTGGCTTTCCTCCGGCATATTCCTCCGGCAGAACAGAATTAACAGGAAATGTACTAAGCAGCCTGTCTAAAGGAGAAATTCTGACAAAAGTATGTTAGAAACCTCGAGACCCCGGTCATTATAGCAGTATCTTTCTCCTGTATGCTCCATAAAGCCTTTTTTCATCTGATCTTCCAGCTGCTCCCCGTAGACTTCTTCGATGGCGGTACCGAAGGACAGGCTGAAATCCGAAGCCGATATGCCCTCCGTCTGTCTGAGCCCGAGGAACATAAACTCCGCCATCTCCTCCTCCCTATTCAAAATCCTGTCCTCTGACAGTATTCCTCCCGGATCATTTATGTAAACCATTTCCCGCGTGTTGGTAAATCTTCTGTTCCCGACAAGAGATGCCGCAGCAAGACCGAAGCCTCTATACTCCCTTCGCTTCCAGTAACAAATGTTATGCCTGCATTCCCGCCCTTCCCTGGCATAATTTGATATTTCATAACGTTTGTATTTTTCTTCCCTGAGAATACTTCTGACCAGAAGATCCGTCTCCGCCTGCTCCTCTTCATCCGGCAGATCCTTCATTTTCCCTGCTGCAAGAAGCCGGTGGAACTCCGTTCCCTCCTCTATGATCAGGGAGTACACCGAAATATGCTCAGGCTGCAGGGCAATTGCCTTCCTTAGACTCCGCTCCGTATCACGGATCCCTTCACCCGGAAGTGAGGAGATCAGATCCAGATTAATGTTTTCAAAACCTTCATTTCTTAGAATATCATATGTTTTTATGATATCCTCCGCCGAATGGATCCTTCCCAGCCTTTTCAGACTTTTTTCATTAAAGGACTGGCAGCCGAGACTTATGCGGTTTATACCGGCACGCCTGTACACCGCCGGCTGCGCCTTAGCGTAAGTCCCCGGATTCATCTCCATTGATATCTCCGTGTTTTTATTTATAACGTATGTTCTTCTGAGCTCATCAAGCACAGCTTCTATCAATAAAGGCGGCACACAGGATGGAGTGCCGCCGCCAATATACACAGTATCCGCCGTTCTTCCCCTTGTGTCCCGTTCCTTTTTTATCTCACTTATCAGAGCGCTGAAATAACTATCGATATTATTCGCTCCGGCAAATGAAGGGAAGTCGCAGTATCTGCATTTTTTCACACAGAAGGGGATGTGAACGTAAATACTTATGTTTCTTTCCATTATCATCCTCATCCGTATCTGTACAGAGCCCTTTGGGATCTGAAAAGATACTCTCAGTCTTCGCTGTCCAGCTTCAATACGCTTAAGAATGCTTCCTTCGGAACCTCTACGCTTCCGATCTGCCGCATCTTCTTCTTTCCCTCCTTCTGCTTTTCGAGGAGCTTCTTCTTTCTGGAGATATCTCCTCCGTAGCACTTTGCCAGCACATCCTTCCGGACGGCCTTTACGGTTTCACGGGCGATGACCTTGCCTCCCACCGCTGCCTGTATGGGTATCTCAAATAAGTGTCTGGGTATCTCGGCCTTCAGCTTCTCGCACATCTTTCTCCCTCTCTCATAGGCACTGTCCTTGAACACTATGAAGGAGAGGGCGTCCACATACTCCCGGTTTATGAGTATATCCAGCTTGACAAGGCTTGAAGGCACATATTCCTTCAGTTCATAGTCAAAGGAGGCATAGCCCTTGGATCTGCTCTTCAGGGCATCGAAGAAATCATATATTATCTCATTTAATGGAAGATCGTATTTCAGGAGTACCCTTGTAGTCTCTATATAGTCCATTCCGGTCTGTATCCCCCGTCTTTCCTGACAGAGCTTTATGATCGCACCGAGGAATTCAGTATTCACCATGATCTCCGCCGCCACAAAGGGCTCCTCCATATGCTCTATCTCCGTCGGATCCGGAAGATTGGCGGGATTTGTGATATCTATGACGGTTCCGTCATTTTTGTAAACCTTATAGACAACTCCGGGGGCTGTGGTGACAAGATCCAGATCGTACTCCCTTTCAAGCCGTTCCTCAATGATATCAAGATGGAGAAGTCCCAGAAAACCGCAGCGGAAGCCGAAGCCCAGAGCTGCGCTGGTTTCAGGCTCATATACAAGAGATGCGTCATTAAGCTGCAGCTTTTCGAGTGCTTCCCTGAGATCCGTATATTTGGCAGCATCTGCGGGATAAATTCCGCAGTAGACCATGGAATTCACCTTTCTGTAACCCGGCAGAGCCTCATCGCAGGGATCAAGGTCATTTGTTACCGTATCTCCCACCCTCGTTTCCTTTAGATCCTTGATGCTGGCACAGATATAACCCACTGCACCTGCCGAAAGCTCATCACAGGGAATAAACTGTCCCGCTCCGAAATATCCGACCTCCACAACAAGATCGCTTTTTCCGGTGGCCATAAACCTGACACGGTCACCCTTTTTCACGGTTCCGTCCATAACCCTTATAAACACTATGATCCCCTTATAGGAATCGTAGAGGGAGTCGAAAATAAGAGCCTTCAGGGGCTTATCCGGATCTCCCTTTGGCGCCGGTATCTTATGTACGATCTCCTCAAGCACATCCTCTATTCCGATACCCTGCTTTGCGGAAATCCTCGGGGCATCCATAGCCTCAATACCGATAACATCCTCTATTTCCTCCGCCACCCTGTCGGGATCCGCACTCGGAAGATCTATCTTATTCAAAACCGGAAAAACATCCAGGTCGTTATCCAATGCGAGATACACATTGGCCAGGGTCTGGGCTTCTATTCCCTGTGAAGCATCCACCACCAGCACTGCCCCGTCACAGGCCTTTAAGCTTCTGCTTACCTCATAGGTAAAGTCCACGTGCCCCGGGGTGTCTATCATATTGAAAATATATTCCTCGTTATTTTTTGCCTTGTATACCGTGCGGACGGCCTGGCTCTTTATCGTGATGCCGCGTTCCCGTTCCAGCTCCATATTGTCAAGGATCTGCTCCTGCATTTCCCTCTCTGTCAAAAGCCCGGTGGCTTCTATGACCCTGTCCGCCAGTGTGGACTTTCCATGATCTATATGTGCTATTATGCTGAAATTCCTGATATGCTGCTGATCCATTTTTCTGTCTCTCTTTTACAACTTAGGATCTGTTCAAAAAAAATCTTATCTGTTCAGAACCCTTTGGCTTCTGAACAGATACAGCGCATTCGGTCAATTAAATCGTGCTACGCACGATGGACCGAAAGGTGAAATGTCCAGTGGACATTTCACGGGCACGTATTGACGCGCTAAGCGCGTCAGTGCCCCGTACAAAATGCCGAGGTTTTCATACGTCACTTGCGGTTCCGCAAGTGACTGTTCTGAATAGTTACAATAATTCTTCAAAAGTTATTTATGAACAGTTCCTTACTGCAGTAACGACGCGTTGCTCCGCCTTGTTCTCCCGGCTATCTTTGCTCTTCCGACTATCTTTGCTCTCCCGGCTATTTTTGCTCTCCCGGCTATCTTTGCTCTCCCGGCTATCTTTGTTCTCCCGTCTATTTTTGCTCTCCCGGCTATTTTTGTCATTCCGGCTCTATTTGTCATTCTGAGCGAAGCGAAGAATCTTCATTACCCGAGGGGAAGATCCTTCCTGTTGCTTCGCAACCCCTCGCCGGGGGGCATCCCACATCTCCGATGTGGGATAAACCTCGCCGGGGCGGCATCCCACATCTGCGATGTGGGATAAGCGTCGCTGACGCTCAGGATGACAAAATATCCCCGTATTTACGCATTTGTTTCAGATGGTTGCAAATATTAATTCATTCCGGAGCAGGATGACCGTTATTCTTTCATAATCGGCCTGAATCCCCCGATCTACGCACGGTTCAGTAAAACACGTCTATTGACGGGACAAGCGCATCAGGGTCAGGTACAAACACACCCTTTACGGAAACCCGACCGTGACATACCATCCTCCGCCGTTTCCCTCTCTCACAGATTTCACTTTTCCTCTCAGGGAGGTTAGTGCGTCCTGTCTCTTAAAGTTTCCGGACATAGCAATAGCGGGTATTATGGTATAGTAGACTACGAGTCCGCCCTGCAGCTCCGATTCCTCTACCTCCACCTCCGCACCGGGAACGATATGCTCATATTTAATTTCCATTTTGAAATCCATTTCTCTCATTCCGTAATTATACCCGATGGAGGAAGAATTTGCCATTTTTCCGCCGGAAATGATGATCGCAAAAAACCCCTGCAGCATAGAGGGATACCGCAGGGGCCAAAGTCCTTTTGTAATATAAGCTGTTATCCTAACCTGTTAACAGCCTTTGAAAGACGGGAAACCTTTCTGGAAACGGTTCCTTTATGGAACAGCCCCTTTGATCCGGCCTTTTCCATCTCTCCGATAGCTGCCTTAAGCGCTTCGGAAGCTGCTGCCTTGTCGTTAGCATCTATGGCCGCATAAACCTTCTTAATGGAAGTCTTTACGGCTGATTTACGGGATTTATTTCTCTCCGCTCTCTTGGCGCTGGTAATAACCCGCTTCTTAGCAGATTTGATATTTGCCAATCTTCCTTACCTCCTTATCCTCAGTTTTTCAATGAAAATCAATTCTACACCTCCGCTTTGCGGGAGCATGGTCATTATGCTTTTTCCGAGGCCTGACACGTGGGCACTGGGTTTATGCATACTACGATATTCTACAAACGCACTCTGCTCTTGTCAAGGGTTATCATCCATTGTATTTACAATAAAAAAGTCAATACCGAATCCTGTTTTTATGTGATTTCGAATGTTATTTGTATGTTTTTAACAAAAGACAGGTGCGCTCCTCTCCCGATAAAAATAGGGTAAAAGTGGTTATTTTTCGGTGGACAGTGTGGATAAGTCCGTGCATAAGTGTTTAATCGTAATGGATTTGGTGGATAACTTTCCAAAACACTTATGCTGATTTTTTATTTGAGGAAAATAACAGCTAATTCTTTGTGCAATTTTTTTATGTGTACAATCATACCCTCAGTTTATTGTATGGACACTTATTCCCCGTAGAACCTACCCTGTCCCGGCAGCAGCTCTTTGATCACAGCTTTCACCCGGTCAATATTCCAGAATCCCGTAATAATTGCCCGTGGCAGTGAGCAGTCTTTTTGAACCATTCTGATTATCCGTGGACTTTGCTATTGCGGATAAAAAGTCCCTGGTTTTTTTACTGCTGAAGCGAAGCTTGACAGTCTTTGAATTGCCCGCAGAGTAATTAAATCTCACACAGGATCCCGTCAGCCTGGTCTCCTGCGGATTTAAACTGCCCTTTTCGACTGTATACTTATTCGGGTTTCCCTGTCCGTCCGTATACTGTCCGTAATCACTGCCGATTCCGATGAACAGAGGATAAACCGGGATGATAAACTGCTTTTCCTCATCCGCACCTGTCTTCTCCAGATCTCCGTCTGTGTACCTGCTTGTCTTATCAGACCTAAACCTCTTCGAATAACCCTTCAGGATCTGGTTCAGTCCCTTTCCGAGGGTTCTGTTCAGCTCCTTGTCCGAAAGGACTATCTTAGTGATATATGCAGCTCCTTTGTAGCCCTTTATCCCTTCATTCCTGTTTCCGGTATAATCAAAGGTAGCCTTATTGGAATTTTTGATCGTGATCTTTTTTACCTTTGCTTCCTTCCAGTCTCCGTTTGCAGAAGCTATGGTATTCTCCGAGGGAGCATTAAATGCGTACTTCCCCTCTTTTTCACAGTAATACAGCTTTATTTCGATATCCGAATTTTTAGATTTTCCGCTTCCGTTCCCCACAGCGGAATGATTCCTTCCGTCGTAACGGAGCGCACGGTTTCTTATTATCCTGACCCAGTACTCTCTTGAAGTATTATTACCTCTTACGGCAGAATTAAAGGAGATCGTTTTCTTTCCCTTTACCCTGCTCTCTATCGCTTTATCGATCTTTAAGAGAACACCGTTTTTGGAAGCTACAGAGACAGAAGGGTCATTAAGTACCGAAAGATCTTTTTCCGTGAGAATCGAACTCAGTGCTTCTCCACTGCTGTATTTATCCTTCTTATCTTCCGGCTCCGGCTCCGGCGCGGGCTCGGGAACTCCGCTTATCCTTACCTTCATTTCCCGTGAATCATCATCTATGAATTCCAGCCGGATGCTGCTTAAAATACGGCTGTCCGGATCATCGGCCTTGTCACCTTCTCCATAGACCGGCAGATACAGACCTTCTTCATAATCTTTAATATCACCGAATATCGCCTCAAAATTGGACTTACTGTAGAAGGGAAGAAGTCCTTTGTTATCATCTTCAGCTGTATAGGGTTTGGAGCCCTTAAAATCAAGTGTAAAAGAATCCCTGTTGTCCTTCAGGCTTTCGGCAAACAGCGGAACAATGGCAAGACGGTGGTCAGTGTTGTTCACCTTATTGTTAGACTTGTAATCGTTATACACATCTTCATCAATATGCCATAGCACCAGACCGTTTGATGACGCTATCCTTCCGTTTCCAAGATCAGTTTTATACTCGCGAAGTCCGATGTCGATCCCCTCTGTTCTCCTGTTTTCCAGAAGATAATACTCGCTATCTATTTCCGTGGGGATCTTCAGTATATTGTAATTGCCACTCTCCTGGCTATATAATGTATACTCTCCGTCTCCTTCGGCGATTTCCGGCTCCTCCCATTCTAGAAAAGCCCTGCTCCAGGCATCAAGGGCCGAGGGACGTTTGTTTCCCTTCAGATCCTTCGCATTGCCTCCTTCATCCATAAGGCTTAAAATAAATGAGTCGTATCCCATCCATACTGCTTTATCAGGCTTTGTACTTTCCAGATATTCCGTATCATAAAAATCCGGAAGTCCGAGATAGTGTCCCAGCTCATGATATACGACACCCAGATCCTCTTTCTTCACGTTTGCATCAGAGACATCCTCTTTTTCGCTGTCTATAACCGCAAAATCGGGAACGGCAATATAAGAAGCTATGCGGACCCCGTCAAAATATCCTTCGCTATCATCTTCATAACTCATTTCGCTTTGATGGGACCATAGCATCATATTCTTATGTGCATTATAGAATTCTGTACCCGAACCGGCTCCGGCAGCTTCATAACCGGCCAGGATAAAGCCTACTCCGAGCTCGTTATTCTCTATTTTCTTATTATCATTTCTGTCATATTTACTGAAATCAATATATTCGTCAGCTTTATCAAGGGCGGCAATCAGACTTTGATCGATCGTGCCCATCTTATCATCGTTATTAGTATCCCCCCACTCTCCATGATCTTCGTTAAGTGTCACATGGATAATACCATCATTTATCCTGTCGAAGCTTTCCTTGACTGTATCCTTCTCCTGAGGGTCATGAGTGCTGCAGTTCTCTTCCGCGGGCACCCAGGTAAATTTCCTGTTTGACATAATGGAATAGTAGTCCTGCAGACTGTCCTTATCGCCAAAGAAATCATCATACCATTCATGGCTCTTGTCATATCCGATATTATTGTAGCTCACAACAATCATCACAAGAGGCAGCGTCTTCTCTGCTGCAGCCCCCTGTATCCTTAAACCGCCGGCGTAGTCTCCACGGATACTGTCCGGTGTCACAGGTTTATCCGGATGCTTTATCCTGAACTCATGGGTGTCCTCACTATTCCCGGTTTCCGGTGCACTGCTTTGATCCTCACTATCCCCGGTTTCCGAAGCACTGGTTTGGTCCTCAGAATACTCAATTTCCGCAATACCGCCCTGCTCTCCGGCTTCCTCTGAGGGCAGAGCAAAAGCGTTCACCGGCAGCAGTAAACTGAGTGTCAGTGCGAACGCCAGCCATTGTTTCATTCTCTTTTTCATTTTGATCATAATGAATCCTCCAGAAAATCCTTTCTCCTCCCAATTATCTTCCAACAAAAGCATCCTTCGTCTATGTCATTCTGAGGGCGTAGCCCGAAGAATCTTCTTACCGGTCAGGAAAGATCCTTTACTAATAATGAAACGCAATCATGTTTACATGATAACAGACATTATGTAAATTGAAAAGCGGAACCGGTAAAAACCGATTCCGCTTATTTCCTGCATATATAGGACTTACGTTCTTCGCTCCAATTCTTCCTTCAGCTCCGGCCCGCTCCCCGGATTTAGAAGATCCTTCGTACCGCAACAGGTGTTCTGTAGTTCGCATTTGAAACCTTGATACCTGTCTTCGCTGTGGATGCGTGTACTATCTGTCCACCGCCGATGTAGATTCCTACGTGTCCGGAATAGCAGACGATATCACCTGCCTGCGCATTTGCAAGTCCTCCGGATACCGCATATCCTACACCTCTGTCTCCACCGGAGGAATGAGGCAGGGATACACCGAAGTTCCTGTATACACTCATTACGAATCCGGAGCAGTCCGTTCCGTTTGTCAGTGACGATCCACCGTATACGTACGGGTTACCGACAAACTGCAGTGCGTAGTTTGCAACAGACGAGCCGTTTCCGCTTCCTCTGGCGACATAACCGCCGCCTCCGCCGGAATTACCCTTTCCGCCGCCTCCGCCGCCGTTGCCTTTTCCGTTGTTCTTTCCGGAATTATTCCTTCTGTTCCTTGCAGCGGCTTCCTCGGCAGCTCTTGCAGCCGCACGTCTCTCTTCTTCTTCCTTCTTAAGTCTGGCTTCCTCTTCGGACTTTGACTCTGCGTGTACGAATTCGGTATACACCTTTACGTAATCCGTACTTACATAGCCGTCACCTTCTTCTATGGAAACCTTGACCCAGTCTAAGTCTGTTTCTTCCTCTACGGTAAGGATATCATCCATGGGAACCAGTCCGACAACTTCCGCCTCGGTACTGGGACTCTGACGGACATAAAGCGTGGTGGTGATAACCTTTGCGCTTCTCCTGCCTACCTCTTTAGCCTTTGAGACTGCCTGATCCCCGGTAAATACATATTCCAGATTCACATAGCCCTCGGTATTTCCGGACTTTATCTTGATCCAGCCGTCCTGTGCCTCTTCCAGCGCTTCACCCACAGAATCCTTATAAAGCTTTCCGGCCGGCTCCGCATCCTCGGAGGGCTCGGTCCTCACATAAACAAAATCGGAAACATTGGCAACGACCAGATTGCTGAAATCCTCTGTTTCATCACTCTCAGCCTCGGTCACGGCCTTTACCAGATCCATCTCCCCTTCATCCTTTTCGGAAGCAGTCTCTTCACTTCCGGCTCCTGCGGAAAGCATGGAGAGATCATCTGCAGAAACAGTGCTTTCCTCCTTTTCAGTCTCCGGAGCAGCAATATGGGAGCTTGTCTTGTGACTCTGGTCACCGTCGGTCTCCACGGCATAATCCCCTGCTCCCGCTGAAGGAGTCTCGGTGGAGGTTTCGATATCAGTCTCCTCCTGCGTGCTCTCTTCAGTATCGGAAATGGTGATGACTCCGGAATCCGTAGCCTTCTCGGTAGCTTCCATGGCGGCCGTGGTGACCGTCATAACATCCGTGGCATCAACCTTTCCTGTGGCCTTTATCTTTTCGGCTCTTATAACAGTGGCGGATTTTCCTTCATTGAGTATCCTGGCAGCTCCTGCTGCAGGAAGCTCCTCGGTGACTGAACTTGCAGACACAGCAAAAGGACTTCCCGAAACGACAAGTCCCGCAGCAAGAACACCCGCTATAATTTGTGCTTTCAATCGGTGCATATATAAAAAAACCCCAAAATCTTGTGTTTTATTTAGAACAATTTTGTTACGAATTTGTTAAAACCCGTAACAAATGCTAACATACTTTTCGGGAAAAATCAATATTTAACGCCTTTCTAATTGTTAATTCTCTCTTAAATCGAATAAAATCACAGCTGATTCCGTTAAACGCTAAGATTCATTAATGCCTTCATTTCAACGGTATCCTTCTTCACTCCCACCGTAACATCCTTTGCAAGGCTTGCCACTATGGATTTTTCCAGCTCATCCCAGGCTTCCTCGGCTTCGGAATCGTCATTTTTCGCTGTGCTTAAGGTATTTCTGTACTGTGCAAGGGACCAGGACATTGCAAAGTCTGCGGACATCTCACTCACCGCTCCGTAGCCCACATAACCCATTCCGTACTGCTGCTCCAGCTTCATCACATTCTCAAAATTCAGGATCCCGTTTTCTATGATATCTCCTATCTTTGCCATAAAGCCTTTCCTGCTGGCATTTTTTCCGCTGGAGGAAACCGAGAGGAGACCTTCCTTCATATCGATATTCATGCTTCCGGTGCGGGCGGTAAGGTTCACTGACGCTTCCTTCACATTTCTTTCAAACCACATCATTGCCTTATAATCACCGGTCATGGCATTCATCATCCCGAGGATCTCTTCGGCAATGAGCCTAAGATGCAGACTGTCCTTCCTGCCGAGCCCCAGCGCTGTGATATGCTCGTCAATATCCTTTAATGCTTCATTGAGATCGATATCCTTGCTGCTAATCATGATCTTTTCATTTTTCATTACGCTTCTCCTTACGCCGGCGTCCTGACTGGAAACTGTGACATAGCTATCAGCACCGGAATGGTTTTTTTTGATTTTATCACAATTTCCTTTTATTTTCAGCAGGATTTTGATAAGCTAATGGCAGAAACAAAGGCAGGCGGTAAGGAAAGAAGCTGTTCATCGTACCGTATTTCTGCCGGGAAGGTAGTGTAATGGAATTTGAACTTTGGTTATTTGCAATAAAGCAACTCGCCCAGAGCTATGAGATGTCACAGGTCATCTATTCACAGCTTACAGACGCCGAGAAGGAGGATCTGCACAGGGAATATGAAGCAACAATCGGAGGATCCTCCGGCGGAAGCACCGGCAAAACACCCGTCGCAGAGAATAAAGAAAAAAAGAATAGTGAAAAGACCCTGAAGGAATACAGGGATCTCATAAACAGCTTCCATAATGCCATGAGCATACTGGAACGCTTCGTTGAAAAGAATAATGCAAAGCACCTGGACAGGGATTACCCCATAGATCCCTCAAATCCGGATGAGGAATTCATGCACCGTATGCTCCTCAATATGGAGACAAGCACCCTTCGGGTCATCCGCTACCTGAACCACACGGCAAAGGATGTGACCCTGGAAGGCACTCTTCACAAGGAGGAAAACGGTTTCTATTATCTAAATGAAAAGCAGATTATTGAGGGCCAGCTTCTGGAATTCTTCTATATGAACCGCTGGGAGATAGGAACCCTCTGCAGAAACCCCGGGATGGTATACGGCCATTTTATCCTGGGCTTCCAGAATGAGATATTCGATGTTGACCTCGAGGGTCTTAAGGTTAGGCTCCGGGGGTGAACACCCCTGCGACGGTGCCAGTGGCACACGTTTATCGCGGACCGAGCCGGAAGATGAGAAGCAACAGTAAGGATCTTTCATACCGGTAAAATTAAGATTCTTCGCTTCGCTCAGAATGACATTGATTTAGTGTCATTGATACGGCCTTAGAGTTCCTTCACCATTTCGGGAAAGCTTATGCTCAGATCATCGTAAATACCCGCCTTTACCTCATCCGAGAAAGTATAATAATCCGGTTCTTCTTTGTCTTCTGAATTGATAAAAACCGTAACAGATTCATTCGCGGGATCCACTATCCAGTACTCCCTTACACCGGCTCTTTTGTACAGATTAAGTTTTTTCACATAATCGTGTCCGGGATTTCCGGGACTTATTACCTCGATCACCCAGTCCGGGGCTCCCAAGCAGCCTCTTTTCGTAAGCTTTTCCTTGTCACATATCACAGAGATATCAGGCTGTACCACTGTATCCTCATTTTCGAAAAGCTCTACGTCGAAAGGAGCCGGATAGACCTTGCAGTCTCCCCCTTTATTTCTGATATAATCTCTTATCCTGTAATATAATTCACCGACAATCCCCTGATGTATCCTTTCCTGTGAAGCCATATCATACATTACGCCATCAATAAGCTCAGACCGGACATCCTCAGGCATACCATAATATTCTTCTTTTGTGAAATATTCTCCCAAAACAGCTGCTTCCAATTAATCCACCTTCCTTCATATTTCTTTTGACCATTTGTTTTATTCTAGATCATCAAATCAGCAGCCTCAAGTAATTTGAGGAAAAGGCTTCCGGCTTACTCTCCTTGTTGTAAACTCAATGATTTTTCGTTAAATTAAAAACACCCCCGCCGCTATAAACGGCAGAGGGTGTCCATAATAACTTATCAAACTTTTCAGCTCTTCCTGCTTTCCTTATAGGTCTTTGCAGCGGCTTCTACACCTGCCTTCAGGGCTTCAAGGCCTGACTTTGCAATATCAGCACTTGTCTCTGCAAGCTCCTTTGCGATAGCCTCTGCCTTCTCTGCCGCTTCTTTTAATCTCTTCTTTGTCTCATCATCAACAAATCCGTTCTTTCCGTCAGCTGCTGATTTTTCAGCAATGGCAGCCTGTGCTGCGGCAAGCCTTGCTACAGGCACACGGAAGGGTGAGCAGGAAACATAGTCAAGACCGATCTTATGGCAGAACTCAACAGATGAGGGATCTCCGCCGTGCTCTCCGCAGATACCTGCGTGAAGAGCGGGATTCACGGGACGTCCCAGCGTCAGACACATATCCATAAGCTTTCCTACGCCGGTCTGATCAAGCTTTGCGAAGGGATCAGCCTCATAGATCTTTGTATCATAGTAAGCATTCAGGAACTTGCCTGCGTCATCTCTGGAGAAACCGAAGGTCATCTGTGTCAGGTCATTGGTACCGAAGCAGAAGAAATCGGCTTCTGCAGCGATCTCGTCTGCCGTAAGGGCAGCTCTCGGGATCTCTATCATGGTACCAACCTCGTACTCCAGGCTCGCACCGGCCTTCTTTATTTCCTCATCGGCGGTCTTTACAACTATATCCTTTACAAACTTGAATTCCTTTACGTCTCCTACAAGAGGGATCATGATCTCGGGAACCATCTTCCAGTCGGAATGCTTCTTTGAAACTGCGATGGCAGCCCTTATGATCGCTGAGGTCTGCATTTCTGCGATCTCCGGGAAGGTAACGGTAAGACGGCAGCCTCTGTGACCCATCATAGGGTTAAATTCATGGAGACCGGAAATGATATCCTTGATCTCCTGAACGCTCTTACCCTGGGCAGAAGCAAGCTTCTCTATCTCCTCCTCGGTATTGGGAACGAACTCGTGAAGAGGGGGATCCAGGAAACGGATGGTAACGGGGTTACCCTCCATTGCTTCGAATATGCCCTCAAAATCGCTCTGCTGATAAGGAAGGATCTTGTCGAGAGCGGCCTTTCTCTCCTCAACGGTATCGGAGCAGATCATCTCGCGGAAGGCAGCTATCCTCTCCTCGTCAAAGAACATATGCTCCGTACGGCAGAGACCTATTCCCTCTGCACCAAGCTCTCTGGCCTTCTTTGCATCCGCGGGAGTATCTGCATTGGTGCGGACCTTAAGCTTCCTGTACTTGTCGGCCCAGTCCATTATGCGTCCGAATTCTCCTGCTATGCTGGCGTCAACGGTCTCGATCACTCCGTCATAGATATTACCTGTGGTTCCGTCTATTGAGATAAAGTCGCCTTCGTGGAATTCCTTCCCGGCAAGTGTGAACTTCTTATTCTCCTCGTCCATAATGATGTCGCCGCAGCCGGATACGCAGCACTCGCCCATTCCTCTTGCAACAACGGCGGCGTGGCTCGTCATTCCCCCGCGGACGGTAAGGATACCCTCTGCGGACTTCATTCCGGTGATATCTTCGGGAGAGGTCTCGAGACGAACGAGAACGACCTTCTCTCCCCTGTCAGCCCAGGCAACCGCGTCATCTGCGGTAAATACGATCTTTCCGCAGGCAGCTCCGGGAGAAGCACCGAGGCCCTTTCCGATAGGAGTTGCGGCCTTAAGTGCTGCAGCGTCAAACTGGGGATGAAGGAGGGTGTCAAGGTTTCTGGGATCGATCATCGCAACCGCTTCTTCCTCGGTCTTATGACCTTCATCCACGAGATCGCAGGCGATCTTCAATGCAGCCTGGGCCGTCCTCTTTCCGTTACGGCACTGGAGCATATAGAGCTTCTTATTCTCTACGGTAAACTCCATATCCTGCATATCATGGTAATGATTCTCGAGAGTCTCACAAACCTCGATAAACTGCTTATAGGCTTCGGGGAACTCCTGCTCCATCTGTACTATTGGCATGGGAGTACGGACACCGGCAACCACGTCCTCACCCTGGGCGTTCTTCAGGAACTCACCCATAAGCTTCTTTTCACCGGTTGCGGGATCACGGGTAAAGGCAACGCCTGTTCCGGACTCATCATTTAAGTTACCGAATACCATGGGCATTACGTTTACGGCTGTTCCCCAGCTGTAGGGTATATCGTTATCGCGACGGTAAACATTTGCTCTGGGGTTATCCCAGGAACGGAATACCGCTTCAATGGCAAGCTTTAACTGTTCAACGGGGTCTGAGGGGAAGTCCTTGCCGAGCTGCTTCTTGTACTCTTCCTTAAACTGCTCCGCCAGCTCCTTAAGGTCTGCAGCCGTAAGGTCAACGTCAAACTTAACGCCCTTCTTTTCTTTCATAGCATCGATAAGCTGCTCGAAATACTTCTTTCCTACCTCCATTACCACATCAGAGAACATCTGAATGAAACGGCGGTATGAATCATATACGAATCTCTCAAATGCGGGATCGGGATTTCCCTTGATCATTGCTGCAACGACTTCGTCATTAAGTCCCAGGTTCAGGATGGTATCCATCATTCCGGGCATCGATGCACGGGCACCTGAACGGACCGAAACGAGGAGAGGATTTGTAAGATCGCCGAACTTCTTTCCGTTCAGCTCTTCCATCTTCTTTACGCCTTCCATTGCCTGACCCATGATCTCATCATTGATCTTCCGGCCGTCCTCGTAGTACTGGGTGCAGGCTTCCGTTGTGATGGTAAAGCCCTGTGGAACCGGAAGTCCTATGCTGGACATCTCCGCCAGATTTGCGCCCTTTCCTCCCAGAAGGTTACGCATCGTCATGTCGCCTTCGCTGAACATATAGACCCACTTTTTTGCCATTTTGTTTCTTCCTCCATGTTTTTATGTGACCTGTTATGGACCGCCGGTTAACTCCCTTTCTCCTACCCGGTCAGCCCTGCCTTCTGCCGCTCCTTCGCGGCTCACTGTTTCTAATTGTAGCACATAAGAACACCTTTGTCATTCTGAGCGGAGCGAAGGATCTTTCTCGCTTCGCTCAGAATGACATTACAGCCTTCTTTGTCATCCTGAGCGCCAGCGAAGGATCTTATCATCCTCATAATGACATCAAAGACCCGGATATGATAAAATATCCGGCATGAAGGACAGGAAAGACAATCCAAATATCCAGATACTGCTGCTTTTATCAGTTATACTGTCTATATCCGTGATCACTGTAGCGGCTTATTTTTATTCCAGACCCTTAAAGACCCCGGAAAATACGGCTTCTGTCTCTCCCTCCGGCATCTTTGTCCCGCAGAATGAAAACCCCGGACTCTTCTTCGACGTAAAGGGATTCTTACGGGACGGCGGATTCTATATCTTCCTTCCATGTACCGCAGAAACCGGGGAACTCACCTTCTATTCCACCGATGAAAGCGGCCTTCCCCTTCAGCGCTACACCCACGATTTTACGGACGGCAGCTTTGATATTGACGGCACTGAGGTCTTTGCCCTTAAATCATCACTTCCCTCTGTAAATATAAGCATCGCTTCCTCCCAGCCCTCCCTTGATGAGATAGAAGGATCGGAGGATCATTCGGTCAGTACCCGGGGAAGCTTTGAATTGTATGAGCCCGACGGCAATGTAACACGCGAAGCCGTGACTCTCCGGGGAAGGGGAAACACCAGCTGGACCGAGGACAAAAAATCCTACCAGGCGGAGCTTGAAAAGCCGAAGGATATCCTGTCTATGGGAAAGGCGGAAAAATGGGTTCTTCTTGCCAATGCATCCGACCACTCGCTTCTTAGGAATGAAGTCTTCCTGTCCCTTGCCCGTGAAATGGGACTTAAATATACACCGGAGCTAAGGCAGACCGACCTCTTTATCAACGGCGAATACAGAGGCTGCTACTCTCTCTGCACCAGGGTTGAAAAGGGCAGGGACAGAGTTGATATCGATAATAATGACTATCTCTACCGGATCGGCATGGATAAGGACTCCTACTCATTTTTTCTCTATGATGACGAGTCAAAAAAGGGTACGGAGGAATACTCGAAGATATACGGCGAAGTACGTGACTGCAGGGACCGCGCCGTCATAGACAGAGCCGCGCCTTATCTTCAGACTGCGGTAAATGAGCTCTACGATCCCGGGTCAGACCTGTCCGGCATAGACCTCGATTCCCTCTGCCGCTATTACTGGCTGCAGGAGTTCTCAAAAACCACGGATCCCACTCTCAGAAGCGTTTACCTGTACCGGAAGAGCGATGAGGAGCTTATGTACTTCGGTCCGGCCTGGGACTATGACAGGACCGCAGGCATAATAGAGATGCCTTTCAGGGAGGAGGATTATCTCTGGCCAAACGGCTGGACCGCCAGGGAGCAGGATTACTATAAGAGCCTTTTTAAGAATCCGGTCTTTAAGGATATGGTTTACATAATTTACAGGAAAAACGGTCTTGGCAGTATCTTTATGAAGGCTTCGGAGGAGCTTCCGGAAAGGATAGAAAACATAAGACAGAGTGCGGAGATGAATTTCATCCGCTGGGATGTACTGAACCGTGAAGAGAATAATAAGATCGCCGAGGTCTACGGCGACACCTCCTATGAAAGCCACTTAAAATGGCTTTCGGAGTGGCTTAAGATGAGGGCGGAATGGATAGAGGAGGAGCTTAAGAAAGAAACAGCTCACTGATCCTGCGGTTCAGGCGCATCAAACAGCTCATAATACTGCATTTTCTGATATTCGATAAGGGCATCTCCCCAGTCGTCATGCATCACGGAATTTCCCTTATCGTCCACATAACGGACTGCGGATACCACCGGATGCTCCTTTGAAAAGGCTTCAAGAAAAGCCCTGTAGGAGGGAAGGGAAAAACCTGCTTCTTTAAGCATCAGGTTTCCCAGATAATCGGCACTTGTCTCGATCCCGGTCATTTCATCAATATCAAAATTCGCCCATATAGCAAAGGGAACACGGTAGGTATTGACATGATCCTCTTCCGAAAGATCGTCCCAGTACTTTCCGTTTTCTTCCCACATAACGTCAAAGGTGGAGGCCTCCGGCTGATGATCCCCGAAGAAAACGATCATGGTTTTCCGGTCACACTCCTCATATTTCTTTATGAGCTTACTCAATGCATCATCACTGTATTTCATAAGGGAGAGATAATTATCCATCGTAACGGCCTGTTCCTCTTTCCCCTCCGGAACCCGGACATTTATCAGGCGTTCAAAATTGTCGTAATCCTCCTTTGAATAGCCGGAATGGTTCTGCATCGTCACATTAAAGGAAAAGACCGGTCCTTCTTTTCCGAATTCATCCATGAGAGCGGATACCGCTTCAAAATGGGACTCATCCGAAATATAATTCCTCACAGGCTTCGGATCCAGCTCTTCAAAATATTCCTTAAAGTACATCTCATCAAAACCAAGCAGCGGATATACCCTTGGTCTGTCCCAGCCGCTTGCCTTGTAAGGGTGGGATGCAAAGCTCCTGTAACCATAGCCCTTCAGATAATGAGGTATCGAGTCTATGGCACGGCGGACAAACTGCTGAAAAGCAATGCTCCCCTCCGGAAGGAAGCCTAAGGTGTTTCCGGTAAGAAATTCAAATTCCGTATTGGGAGTATTACCGCCGTTCACAGACACATTTATGTATCCGGTGACCGTATTTTCCCTCCCCTCCTGAAGGGAATGGAAAAAGGGCATATAGTCCTCATTAACGGAAAAATCCCCGTCCACAGCCGGATCCGAAAAAGCCTCATCCATGATAACTATTATATCCGGCAGATTTTCCGGAGCGGCGCTGTCAGCAACGTAGGAAGAAAGCAGCTCTTCCTGTTCCTTCTTATTGTAGCCCTTCGGCTTCTCCACATTCAGATATTTCATCTGATACAGAAAATTCAATGCTATTCCGTTCTTTTTCATCATGCCCTTTGAATCAAAGAAGGTGGTATAGATCCCAAGCATATCCTTAACCGTATTCCTCTGGGCGAGGAAGGTCATAGAAAGGATCAGGCAGAGAGAAAGAAGGGCTCCCACAGCCCTTAAGGGACGTCTTTTTTTGAATAATGTATCGGCTTCAAGGCTGCAGAAACGTGCCGCAAATACCAGAAGGATCAGTATCAGTAGTGATACCGTCATCCGTATCTCAGGGGTATAGTCATAATTTCCCGCAACATTCGCCGCAGTCCCTACAGAGGTAATATCCCAGGGTCTTAAGTAGCTTCGCCTGAATCTGTAAAGGTAGGCGTTTATTATTCCGAACAGCCAGAAAAAGATTATTTCCAGCCGCATAGCGGTTTTTGCCTTATTTACTATGCAAAACAGAAAGAAAAGAAGAATTTCAAAAAAAAGAATATTTGCAGCCGCCGTTTTCGGGTTTTCCCCCCAGAACTTCTCATACATGGCATAGGAACTTAAGAAGTACGTAAGAACGGGATATATGATGAAAAGAACCGTATCTGCTATTCCTGCCTTACTGTTTATCTGCATATTTTCTTCCATTGCTTTTTCCGTGTATCTATTCAGAACTCTTCGGATTTCGAATAGTTACCTTTCCGTCATTTATCAAACAGGAAATCCGTATAGATCCCTGCAACTCCCGAATCAAACAGCCTGTCCCTTACATTCTCATCGTTAATGGTATGGACATAGATATTTATGTCATACTTTGCTGCCGTTCTGTCTATAAGAGGGTTCTCCTTTTCATCCTCCATAGTACATACCCTTATATTGTTTTCATCACAGAAAGTAAAGATCTTTTCCGGATCCAGCGTATCCCCGTCAAGCTGATACCAGGTAAAGATCACGCTCTTCCAGTCATATATCTCCATAACAGTGGAATACATCTCTTCATTATAGATCTGGGGTATCATTCTGTCGGGGATCTCCGGATCATAAAGAGAAGCGGTTTTATAGATATCACCGTACTGCCTCCGGACATCAGCCTCTTCCTCGTACTTTCCGTCCAGCACCAGCATCATATCCCTGTGCTCCTTCATAAACTCCATAAGCTCACGGAAGGTCATTGTAGTGTACTTCCCGTAAACCTTCATTTCCTTAAAGGTGCTTAAGGAGAGCGGCTCTTCTTCCGATTCGGTCTCATAGCCGAAGAGGTTTTTCAGGGTTTTCCTTTTCCAGTTATGTATGAGTACCATCTCCCCATCGGAAGTATATTCTATATCCGCCTCAATGACCCTGCCTCCCCTTTCATATGAATTGATAAGAGCCTCCCTGCTGTTCGTATATTGATCCCCGTTTATCCCCCCGAGGGCATGGACTATATATTTTGTATCCTTTACCCAGGAGTACCCGGCATCACCCCTGCTCCGTTTTATGAAGGAAAGAATGACAAATACGAGTATCAGGAGAAAGAGTACAGCCCCCGCGGCCGTCCGCTTTCTTATTTTCTTATTCAGCTTTTCCGTCAAACAGCTCATAGTATTGAAGCCTGCCGTATTCGCTCAGATCCGGCTCCTCCTCACCCGTATTCCTGCTCTGTCCGTTTTTATCCACGGTTCTTACGGCAGAGACCACCGGAACCTCTTTGTAAAGCTCCTCTAAATAGCTTCTGAAATCATAAAGAGGGATCCCCGCTTTTTTCATCACCAGATTCCCGAGATAATTCGCACTGGTTTCCAGACCCTTTTCTTCCCCGATATCGTAATTTGCCCAGATCACAAAGGGAACCCTGTAAATATCCCATTCCGTTTCCCGGCTCAGATTTCTCCGGTCTGTTCCCAGATTATGAAATACCGGTTCGTAGTTTATGGTCGGAGGCTGATGATCCCCGAAAAATACGAGAAGGGTCTTCCTGTCGGAGTCCTCGTAATACTCCACCATCTCCCTGAAGGCATCATCCGAAAGCTTTACAAGGTTCAGATAATTTTCCATCTCGTGGAGATAGGGAGTATCCTCATCCGAAAGGATCCTGATATCCTTTTTCAGATTATCATAATCCTTGGAATAGGAGCTGTGATTCTGCATGGTGACATTAAATGAAAATACCGGCCCGTCATCATTTCTCCTGTCAACCTCATCCCTTATGGCCGATAAAAAGAACTTATCCGAGATATATTCCCTTACGTACTCCGGATCCATTTCCTCAAAATACTCCAGGAACTTCATATCTGAAAAACCGAGATACGGATAGGCTCTTGTCCTGTTCCAGCCGTTTGAGAGATAGGGATGCATGGCGACGGTCTCATATCCAACCGAGGACAGATACCTCGGCATTGCAGGAATGTCGTGGGTCAGGTACTGCTGGAAGGGTATTGAACCCCTGGGAAGAAAGGCCATGGAGCATCCTGTCAGAAACTCAAATTCCGTATTCGGGGTATTTCCTCCCTGTACCGAAACATTGATCACTCCGGTCACCGTATTCTCCCTTCCTTCCTGAAGAGAGTGTACAAAGGGCATATAATCCGTATTTGTTTCGATGGGGCCTACAAGGGAGGGATCTGAAAAGGATTCGTTCATGACAACGACTATATCCGGGAGCTCCTCCTTTGCCGGAACAGCTCCTGCCGCCTTTTTCCCGTATTCCTCCAGGATCTCCTCCTCCCGGGAAGCCGAGTATCCCTCCGGCTCCCTTACAAAAATATAGCCCGAATCATAGAGAAGACGGATGATCACTCCTTCCCTTCTGTTGTTCCTGTACGAGTGAAAGGCATTATCGCTGATATCCAGAGCCTTATTTTCATAACGGTCGTAATGCCTGATATACTGCGTCATTCCAACAAGACTTATCAGAAAAATAAAGGCATAGGTAATACGCAATGAGGTGTTCCCGAAAAACTTTACATCCCTTCCGGAAGGACATAGAAAAATGATAAGTGCTGTCAGGATAATAAATGAGACAAATACAAAAATAAGGGCGGGATCCGGAGTATAGTCATAATTTGCCGCTACGTTAAAGGCCGTACCCGCAGAAAAAAAGTCAATTGGTGTAAGAAAAGAGGCCCGGAACCTGTAGACATAGTGTTCTGCGGTTCCAAGCAGTAAAAATAAAAATGAAAGGGCTGCCAGTGGTATCTTTATGCTTCCGGAAAAAAGTATGAGGGTAAGGCTCAGAGCCTCCATCCAGATACAGGAAAAAAAAGCGTTCTCCTCCTGTATTCCGGTCGGCGGAAACTGGACACAGCATTGGAGCAGAAAAAACATTATCACCGGTGCCGAAAGAGTGATTATGTATCCGATGATTTTTTTAAGCCCTGTTTCCTTTATATTCAAAGATTTTCCCTGTACCACTCTATTGCTTCCTTTATTCCCCGCTCAAAATCATATTCCGGTGAATAGCCTAATTTTTCTTTTGCTTTACTGATGTCCGCATTACTGTGGCGGATATCTCCCGGCCTTTCCGGGCCAAATACAGGCTCGATATCCTTGCCCAGCGCTTCACAGAGGAGATAATAGATATCGATCAGATATTCCCTGCCGCCGTATGCTACGTTGTAGGCTTCCCCCGCTGCTTCGCGGGAAGCTTTGCAGGCCTTCAGGTTCGCCTCTATCACATTTTCGATATAGGTGAAATCCCTGCTCTGTTTCCCGTCCCCGTTTATGGTGGGGCGCTCATCATTTATAAGCTGCCTTATAAATTTCGGTATAACCGCGGCGTATGCTCCCTCCGGATCCTGACGTCTCCCGAAAACATTGAAGTAGCGGAGTCCGTAGGTATCGAGGCCATAGAGCTTATAGTAAAGCTTCCCGTATTCTTCCGTCGCCCTTTTGGTAAGGGCATAGGGTGAAAGAAGGTTACCCTCCTGTCCCTCTTTTTTGGGAAGCACGGGATGATCCCCGTACACGGAAGAGCTGGAGGCATAGACAAATTTCTTTACCCCCTGCTGTCTTGCGGCCTCCATCATATTTAAGGTGCCACGGATATTATTCTCCTCGTAAAAAAGGGGCATTTCAATGCTTCTCGGAACAGAGCCCCAGGCCGCCTCATGCAAAACATGCGTTACGCCTTCACAGGCCCTCATACAGGTATCAAGATCCTTCACGTCGCCCTTTATGAATTCGTAATTCGGATCAGAGGCGAAAATATCGGTGTTTTCCTTCTTTCCCGTGGAAAGGTCGTCAAGGCATTTAACCCTATGGCCCTTTTTTAACAGGGCTTCACAGAGGTTCGAGCCTATGAAGCCCGCTCCTCCGGTCACGAGAAATACCGCATCGTGCTCAAATTCAACTTCACTGTATCCCAATTTATGTAAACCTCTCTTTATTCCTTACCCGTTGGGAAAGATCTTAAGTTAAGCATTTTGTCATTCTGAGCGAACCCATTTGTCATTCTGAGGAACATTACCGTTTGTCATTCTGAGGAGCTGTCATCTTTGTCATTCTGAGGAGCGAAGCGACGAAGAACCTTTGATAACCTGTTGGAAAGATCCTTCGCTGACGCTCAGGATGACAATAACTTAACGCCATTGGAACAAACCCGTTTGTCATTCTGAGGAGCTGTCATCTTTGTCATTCTGAGGAGCGAAGCGACGAAGAATCTTTGATAACCTGTTGGAAAGATCCTTCGCTGACGCTCAGGATGACATTCATTCGCTCAGGATGACATTCATTTGCTCAGGATGACATTCATTCGCTCAGGATGACATTCATTCGCTCAGGATGACTTCCATCTTGAAAAATCTCTCAATATACTCTCTGCAAGAAACAGGTCAAAGGATGTGTCGATATCCACCGACTCCTCCGGCTTCATAAAGTAAGGAATGCACCTTGTGCCGTAAAGGCTCCCTGTCTTCCGGTAGCTCTCCGTATAGACCGCATATACCGCCGCACCGTTCCTTGCGTAAAGATGCGGAAGCTCCTGCCTCGTAGTATATTTTTCACCGTCGGAACGGAAAAACTTAAGGCTTCCGTCCTCCTTAAGCTCCATAAGCTTCATTGGAAGATACTCATGGGGCACCTCCACCACACTTACCGTGGCGTCAGCCTCCTTATCATCAATAAGCCCCTGAAGGGCTTCATCAATATGCCTCTCCGTCCTTAAGGGTGAGGTGGGCTGCAGCAGGATAAAGATATCGGGTATGTAACCGTTTTTTTTAAGAGCGTCGAGGTGATAGTTTATCACATCCTTCATCGGCGTCCTGTCTCCAGCAAGCTCCTCCGGCCTCATCAGCGCCTCTATCCCGTTTTCTTTCCCGTACCGGGCAAAGTCCCCGTCATCCGTTGACAGTATACTCCTCGTTATAAGCCGGCTTTTCTTCGCTGCGTCAAAGGTATACTTTATAAGAGGCTGACCGCAGAGCGCAACCATATTTTTTTTCGGTATCCCCTTTGAACCGCCCCTTGCGGGTATGATAGAAAGTATCTCCATATTAATAAACAATCCTCTTCTGGACGGGTACTTCAACCTTTGAAAGGATCTCTGCTATCTGTACTCCCGCATGCCCGTCCCCGTATATGGGCTCGCTTGGGTAAGGACCGTGCTCTATCTGCTTTTTCACGGCTTCGAAAATCCCGTCTTCATCATGTGAGACATCGATAACATTGTGTCCTCTTTCCCTGCCGTTCTGTCTTGTACCGACATTAACGCAGGGTGTACCGATATATGCACCCTCACGTATACCGCTGGAGGAATTGCCCACAAGACAGGCGGTATTCTTCATAAGCCTCGTATAGATATCCGCCGGAAGATTCTTAAAGGCGTGTATACGGGCCTCCGGATATTTTTCCCTGTAGCGTCGTATCCCCGTTGATATGCCCTCGGTTCCCGCGTCCGCATTGGGCCATAGGATGATTATATTTAATCCGGTCCTGACACAGGCCTTAATGGTATTTGTTATCCTGTCCTTTGCATCTCCGTATTCGGTCGTAACGGAATGCTGCGATATTAAAAGAAATGGCTCCTTAAGATCAAAGACCGGACCTACTCCTCCGAAGGTATCATAGAGGTCAAGCGGCATTGATGAGTCGCCGTCAAGAAGCTCCTTCACATGGTCCACTCTGGGACAGCCCACAACAAAAACATACTCCGGTCTCTCACCGAGCTTAATTATCCGTTCTCCCGCTTCCTTATTTGCAGGAAAGTGTACATGGGCAAATTTGGTGATGGCGTGCCGGATACTCTCATCTATGGTTCCGGTCACCTCTCCTCCCATGGTATGGGCAACTCTTATATTCATATAGGCTGCGGCGATGGTGGCTGCCATGACCTCATACCTGTCCCCCACGACTATAAGGAAGTCCGGCTGCAGATGATCAAGAGCGTCCGATATACCCAGAAGCCCGAGACCTGCAGTCTTTACCATGGAGATCGGCTTATCCCCCGCCACCAGCATATGCACCTTTTCATCTATGGAAAAGCCGTCGTTTTCAAGGATACCCTCCAGATCACCGAACTTGTCGGACAGGCCCTGTCCGGCGAGGATAACCTGCAGTGTGAGATCAGGATGATCCTTTATAGCCCTCATAGCTGATTTTATTGAGCTGTAATTGGCGCGCCCGCCTAAAAATACGCAAATCTTTCTCATTATTACCTAACCTTCTGTTTATAAGATTCTTCGCTCCGCTCAGAATGACAGGATGCTTCACTCAGAATGACAGGATGCTTCGCTCAGAATGACAGGATGCTTCGCTCAGAATGACACCGGGCTTTACTCCTGATCGCTCAGCTTTTCAAAGCCTTCGATATCATCAAACCCAATAATATCGTCAAAGTGGAGCTCCCGCTTTGTCTTTTTCCCGATGATCTCCTTATAGTACTTTGTGGGGATTCCCGTTCCGGGCTTTTTATAGCCTATCATATCTTCGGTGATGGCTGCGCCCTTCGGAATATCCGTTATCGCCACAATGCTCTTCTGAAAGATCACCTTCATCTCGCTGAATGCATCGGCACCTGACTTATCTACCGGATTGGAAAGAGCGATCTCCAAATTCTTTATGGAAGAACAGAGCTCAGCCATTTCATCGGGTTCCATTGACATCTTCGCATCGGGTCCGTACATAAGCTTACTTAGGGTAAAGTGCTTTTCTATTAAATGCGCCCCCTTCTGGAATGCGGCTATGGAAGCCCATTCCCCGCCTGTATGGTCGGAGAATCCCAAAGGCACTCCGGGATACCTTTCCTTAAAGAGATCGATTATATTTAATCCCACATGCTCAGGACCGCAGGGATACTCTGAGGTACACTGCATAAGAGCCGCATTGCAGCCTCTCTTCAAAAATATCTCCATACACTCATCAAGCTCCTTAAGAGAGCTCATGCCACTTGACACTATGACTGGAACCTTCGCCTCCGCCAGGTGGACCAGATAGGGAATATTTGTGATCTCACCGCTCGGCACCTTGAAGCAGTCGATACCAAGCTCCAGGAGGAAGTCGATCGCTTCAATGGAAAAGGGAGATGAAATGAATTCCACCTTATTTTCCCTTGCGCATTCCTTAAGCTCCTTCCACTGATCCATATCAAAGGCCGTACGCTTAAAGAATTCATATCTTCCCTCTCCCTTAAAATAAGGGGGTTTGGGGGCATTTTTTATAGTCTCTGCCCCGGAGATATGGGTCTGAAGTTTAACCGCGTCAACTCCGCACCGTGCTGCGGCTATGATCATGCATTTTGCCTGCCCTAAAGACCCATCGTGGGTCATTCCGAGCTCCGCTATTATCTTTCTCTTATTAAAATCCATATTTTTTTCTCCCAAGCCGCAGTATCTGCTATAGCTTATAACAAGATCAGGGGGATAGTCAAATGATAAAAGACCCCGTCTCCTTTTCCTACCGGTATTCCCTGAACCGGAGGCTTTTCGGAGGGAAATCGTTTGTATTCAGCCTGCTGATATGAAAGGCATCGTTTCTCTCCGTATCGTTTATTCCCACAGCGGTTGTCACTGCCAACTTCGCACCAAGGGAGCGTATGGTCTCCTCAACCTGTTCATTAAATGAGCCGTAGGGATAATTCATGACCCAGGAATTCCTGTCTAAGCAATCTCTGAGGATATTTAGTCCCTTTTCTATATCCTTCCTCATTTCTTCTACGGGAGCCTCGCCCAGATGGTAATGATGATAGCCATGGGCTCCGATGAACATACCGCTTTGCTTCATAAGCCTCATCTGATAATCCTTAAGATAAAGCTCATCCCACAGAGCTTCCTCCTTCACACCCACAAATTCTTCGAAAAGCCGGGCAAGGATAATGTCCCTCAAAGCCTCGGGCAGTGCATACTGCAGCATTTTCTTAATAAATACGGTTTCCTTATCATCGTATTTCCCGGGCTTCTCGAACTCTGCCAATAATAGCTCATCAGCCGGAAGATCCGTGTTTTGTCCACGGAAATAGTCCAGAATATCAAGGAGCTTATGCTTAAGCATGTGGTGATCCGCCTCCGCCGCCAGCAAAAAGTGTATCTTATTCACAGGCAGAACGTTTCTTTGGTCCAGAATCTCCCCTGGCACAAAAAACGAGCCCTGTATCCCCCTTTCCTTCAGGATCGGAAAAACAGTATCAAAATGATCCGAATAGGCATCGTCAAAGGTAAGGAGCACTGCCCTTTCGGGAAGCTTATATCCCTCATAATAGGAGGCGATAAGATCCTCTGCGCGGATAAATGAGAAATCGTTTTCCTTAAGGAAATCCAACTGTTTTACAAAGTCCTCGGTTTCGAGTCCCTTTATTCCCGGATACCTGCTGCCGCGGATCCTCCTGACATAATGATACATAATTATGTAAACCTTGCTCATTTCTTCCGCTCCTTTCGCCCTTTCCTTCTTCCGGAATAATACCGGACAAGACCCGGATCATTATAACATCCCGCGTGAAAAAGGAGAATCTGTGTTATACTATAAGTCATTATGAGTAAGATTCAGGATGAGTCATCGGTTAAGGCCCTGAAAGCAGGAGTCTGGTATACATTTGCAACTTTCCTGAAAAAAGGAATTTCTTTTGCGACCACCCCCATCTTTGCAAGACTGCTTACGAAGGAGGATTTCGGCTCCTACAGCAATTTTGCCGTATGGCTTTCGATCTGTGCCGTCGTCTGCACATTGAATCTGAAGAGCTCCGTATTCAGAGCAAGATATGATTTTGAGGATGACTTTGACGGTTATCTTTCTTCCATTACATTCCTCGGAACCCTGTCCACCGCAGCCTTTTACGCGGTTGTTGTAATATTCCCGGATTTCTTTTCAAATCTCCTGAAGATAGACATCCTCTATCTCCACGTAATGTTCATAGAGCTCCTCTTTGCCCCGTCTTTAAGCATCCTTCAGGCGAAGCACAGGATAATGCAGGAATATAAGATCCAGGTATTGATATCCATTTTCGAGTCCCTGGCCTGTACCTTCTGCTCCGTTCTTATGGTTTATTTCTGCAAGGACAGGCTTTTTGCAAGGATAGTCGGCGGAGAGGTTCCTGACATCCTGATCTATGTGGTGGTATTCATCATACTTATGATAAGGGGCCGTAAATTCATCTCAATAGAGTACTGGAAATTTGCCGCTGCATATTCCATACCCATTATCCCCCATCTTCTTTCAAATATCCTTCTCGGGTCCTCCGATAAGGTAATGATACGAAATATGATCGGTGCCGAGGCAAACGGGAATTATTCGCTTGCCTACTCATGCGGTGTCATCGTGGCCACCCTTATGACCTCCTTTAATCAGGCCATGGCTCCCTGGCTCACACAGAAGCTCCATGCGGAGCAGACGGAATCAATAAAAAAGGTGAACCGCTACTATGTTGCCCTCTTTGTGGTCATAGTAATGGCCTCAATACTTGTGGCTCCCGAGCTTATGCTGATACTCGGGGGCAAAAAATACGCCGGCGTGGAATACATAGTTCCGCCGGTTATGATAGGCTACGGTTTTAAATTCGCATATACGGGATATGTAAATGTGGAACAGTATTACAAAAAGACAGGCATTGTATCGGTGGGTACCCTTCTGGCCGCCGGCTTCAATATCGTGACGAACCTTATCTTCCTTCCCATTTTCGGATAC
This sequence comes from uncultured Lachnospiraceae bacterium, assembly GCA_947167135.1. GTDB lineage: Bacteria > Bacillota > Clostridia > Lachnospirales > Lachnospiraceae > NK4A144. The sequence continues at coordinate 15,275 of CAMVGV010000014.1, read as the reverse complement.
GCGGCAGCCGCCTATACCACAATGGCGGGATTTATAATGCTCTTATTTCTTCATTACTATATCAGCAGAAGATACGGCTTTACGAAGGTCTATGATAACCGCTTTACCTTTATTGTCATGTTTATCATGATGATCGCCGGATTGTCTCTCCAGCTCCTCTTCCCCTATATGATAATAAGGTGGATCCTTGCATTTATAATGGGACTCTCGTCCTTATACGCAATGTACAGGATAAAGAAGAAGTATTTCTGAGATCCGTGAGTAGCGGACCTGGGCTCTGATAAAGCCTCTCACTTCCTTTCCGGAATATTGGGACGGTCCTGATCACCGTCACCCTTAAAGATGGTTGCATTTATATCTGAATCCATAAAGCCGGACAGCTCCTTATTCTCACGGACAAAGGGCTCAAAATAATTGGGTATGATATTTTCCTCTCCCTCTTCATATCGTTCACTGAAACCCGCCTTTTTTAAGAAACTCTCATCAAAGCCGTATTCATAGAAGTCAACGTACTCATATTGCCCCTCAGAAAGCATTTCGGCAAAAAAGCCGTACAGTCCGGCCAGAGGCTCCTGATCCCCGATATAGTCTATCACACGGAGTACCCTTGAACCCTCTATGGAAACCTCCCTCATCACCATTAGGGCTGAAGCTCTCTCACCCTTTTTCCCCAGGGCATACAGGCGGTACTCATATCGCGGATGGTCAAAATAACGGTGTTTTATAAACCAAAAGTCCTTATAGGGCACAGAATCAACAGCCTCTATATCTATCCTGTCCCTTACCTCCTCAATGGATCCGAGCCTTACAGCGAAGGCGGGATCCTTATATCCCGGTCCGGGTGCCTTAAGGATCGGAGGTTTATTTATAACTGCTATCTTATATTCCCTGATTTCAGGATTCAGCCTGTAGAAATGCTTTAGTCTGACTATCTTCTTCCCAAAAAAGCCTCCGGCGATCCTCGTGGTATTCATATTCTGACCCACGCCGAGATTGTACCTGAAGGGAAATAAAGCGGCTGTCCTCTTCCTTATCTCCGTTCCGAGAAGCGGGAAATTCCCTCCCCCGGAATTTGCCTTCCAGATGCTTCCCCACATATCCCTTTTTTCTTTGTCGGCGGCGCTGAAGAGTAGCCCCCGTATCCCCTGTATGCTTTCGGTTAAACGGTCAACGGCGATCACAAAGTTCACGCCCTCCTCAGTAAGGAATTCATATTCGAAATAGGCCCTGTCAACAGACATGATATGACCGGGAGACCAATAGGTCCCTATATAATCCATAATGGAAGCTATATCGTAAACCTCTGCTCTCCTTACGTCATATTTCTCGTCAAACTTACCCATTTGATGATGCCTTCCTGTCAAGAAGTGTCTGCACCAGGGTGCATATACTGTCAATATCATTCAAGGTTTCCGGCATTACGTCATCAGCCTCGAATTCCACGTCATAGGTTTCGCTTATGGCCGCCAGTATGGAAAGAACGGCATGGGAATCCAGAATAGCGTCATCGATAAGTGCCTTTTCATTTTCAAAATCCACCTCGGGGCAGATAGATGAAAGCAGTTTTATTAGTTCTTCCCGCATTTACTCTTCCTTTCCCTTCTCATTTTCAATTACATCAAGCTCCTTCCGGTTCACCTTTCCGTTTGGCAGAAGGGGCAGAGTTTCCGTTTGTCTGTATCCATTGGGAAGCATGTAGGATGGCAGCCTGGACCTTAGAGCATTGGAAATATCCTTTGCAGAGGCCCCTCCTATGTAATAAAGGATAAGGTCATCCTTTTCTTTATTATGGATAAGACAGCAGGCGTCAATATCATCAAGAGCCTCTGCTGCAGCCTCTATTTCCCCGGGCTCCATCCGTCGGCCCATATGCTTTATCTGATAATCGGCTCTTCCCGCGAAAACAAAATTTCCCTCACTGTCATAATACGCGAGATCTCCGGTATGATACATCCTTTCTTTATACCCAAGCTCTCCGGGAAGGGGTGAAAAAGAAGACTCTGTTCTCTCGTCATCATTATAGTAGCCGGCAGCAAGGCAGCTTCCGTAGACACATATCTCACCCTTTCTGTTTGTATCTGATAAGGGAATGATCTCCTCATTATCCATAAGTATCATGCCCGTATTCCTGTAGGGCTTTCCTATGGGGATGATATCTTCATATATACGCCTGTTATCCACCTTATAAAAGCTACAGGATCCCGTTATCTCGGATGGACCGTATAGCTGCCAGAAGTCTATATCCGGATAGTTTTCCCTCCAGTACTCAAATACAGATAGCGGCATGGTCTCACCTGAAAAGCATACAGTCCGCAGCTTCGATGGTCTAAGCTTCGAAAGAGCCTTGAACTGCGCAACTATCCGGTAAACTGTGGGAACCCACATACAGTAGCTTATCCTCTTTTCCTCCATGTACTGCAGAAGCTTCAAAGGAAAGGAAAAGAATCTTGTGGGAATAATGCACAGCTCTGCACCGGATGCAAGAGTCATATAAAGATCCTTAAGGGACATATCGGCATAAAATGGTGTCTGATTCCCGCACACATCCTCTCTCTCCATACCGATCTCATCCATAAAGCTCTCAATATAGTCCATTACGCTCCTGTGGCGCACGGCTACTCCCTTGGGAGTTCCCGTGGAGCCCGAGGTAAAGATGATATACATAAGGCTAAAGTCGGTCAAAAGTTTTAAGCGTTTTTTCGTTGCGGAAAAGTCTGAGTCCTCTGAAACGGCGGAAAGCAGCTCCCCGATAAGCAGTATATCCTTATCATCTACTATGTTTTTCAGGTGCTCCAGGTTCTTTTCGTCTGTCAGCACCCTGTAATCCTTAAGTGTAGAAAGTATACTCTTTAATCTGTCTTCAGGAGTATTTATGTCAACCGGCACATAGAAATTCCCGCTGTATAGACAGCCGTATATCGAAATAACGTGCGCTATTGATTTTTCCATAAAAATAACGATAGGTATTTTTCTGCCTTCCATATCCGGTCTGCTTAAAATACCTTCAGAAAGAGCCAGAGATCTATTCCTTAATTCTCCCCAGCTGATCTCTCCGCTCTCATCGGAAACAGCTGTTTTTTCAGCTATGCTCCTGTAGTTTTCTTCCAGATAATCAAGTACCGTGACTTTTCTATTCATAATAATCCTTTTATCCCGGACACTATATTATTTAAACTGTTCCTTTTCCAGAAATCATCAATATCATATCTAGTGTTATCATTATCGTCGGCTTTTATAAGCTCTGAAAGCTCCCGGGCATCCTTAAAGACCGAAGCGTAGCCCAGACTTGCAAGCTCCTTTAAGCTTGCGGCCATGGGAATATCCCATATAAAGGTCCTTAGAGAGAAGCCCATGCCCTCATAAACTGCGGTAGATTCAACCCCGACCTGCATTCCACTCCTTGAAAACAGACCGTATAAGGGCAGGCTGTCATCTTTTATCACCTCAATTCCGGCCCTGTCAAGGGGGGCATATACCACGGAATAATCCTGATATTCTCTTGGATGAAGCTTATAGATGATATGGATATCCGGCCTGAGCTCCTTTAACTCCATCGCCACAGCGGATAATTCTTTTCCGTATTTCCTGCTGGACAGGAAGATTATGGTGTTATCATCCCTCTGCCTCTTTTCCTCTGGATATTTCTCCATCATCATATCATGGTAGGGAAAGCCCATGGATAGGACATGATCCTCCGGAACCGGCAGCTTGACTGCCTTTTTCCAGTAGTTTCCGAATAGATAGTACCATTTCGGCACCTGCGGCAGCGTTACTCCGTCAGGATACCAGAAGCCCACGCTGCCGTGCTGGAGCTCCACTGTCTCTATTCCGTTTTCAAAGGCGATCTCATTTATGATCTCTGCATCGAAGCTCCTGCCAACGACCTCGACGATGACCTTCGGAGATATCTTTTTTATAAGCTTTTCAAGCCTCGGTTTTTTATAGCGGTAATAAAAGAAGAGAGACGCGGCTCTGCCGGCAAAATCTTCTTCGTTCACATTAAGGGAATAGTTCTTTTTAAGGTCCGCGAAGGCTTCCCGCATATCATCAAGGACCGTCCTTCTTATCCTGTTATATTCCCCGGGATGGATGAGCCTGTTAAGGTACTTATAAATATAGCTCTTTGTAGTCAGCTTTTCCAGAAATACAATGTGCCTTGTTTTCAGACTGTCCCTGTAGCCCTTTCCGCCGCCTGTTCTCTGCACGCTTACGGAATCCGGAAAATAGTCCTCCAGATAGTCCGTATAAATGCTTACGAGCTTTCCGTCGATCTCCTGCCTTCTGCCGTGACATAGTATAAGTACATCCGCCTTTTTCACCGGATCAGAGCCGTCGGGAGTGAAAACCTTAAGGATCCTTTTCAGATCATTGATCCTTCCGCTCTTTGAAGCTTCCTTCATATTCTTAAAAAAAACAGGATCCAGATCGGCATACTCGTCCTTAAAGGACATATTCATGTCCCGGCGCATATAATTCCAGTACTGAAATCCCTCCACGGATCTGTTATTTATAAGTCCGTGCTTTTCTTCCCATTCATGAAATGGTTTTTTTCCCATCAGTGCCTTCTCTCAAATACGGCTGCCTTTACTTCTTCATTTTGCGCTGTAAGCTCATATTCTTCCCTCAAAGTCTTTTCTATAAGAGGATCCAGATCCTTTAAATCCCTGTGTACATATACGAGATACAGCCTGTCATATTTCGAGAGCTCCTTTACCGGTTCCTCCCCCTGGAGACTCACGGTGGCTATCTCTTTTTCCCTTCCTCCCCGGCGCACATAGTACTCAGAAAAGCCTGCGGCTGCCCTTGGGTTTACCGAGCAGACAAGAGCCGCATCCTCTCCTTCCTTCAATACGCCCTGCTCCTTAATATATGCAGCAGCCTCCCTGAAGGTCTCAGCGCTTTTCTTTGTTTTATCCCTGATCTCCGAAAGATTTATAAAGCCGAAATAAATGAGGAAAAAGCCGGAAATAACGAAAAATGCAGCGTTGAGTTCCTCCCTGTTTTTCCAGGAAGCAAAAAAGTCCGTCATCTTTCTCACTGCATAGGAAGTGACACACACCATAAGCGGCAGCAGCACGATAAAATATCTTTTAAGGAAAAAGCCGCCGCCGGGATTGATATATGCGCTGTAAACGAAAACTGAAAGTATCATAATAAAGACCGTGCACAGCATTTCCAGTGACAAAAAAGCAGCCCAATCCGTTACTTCTCCTTTATATGCCGTCATTATGAGCTCTGCGGCAGTTATCAGTATCCCGAAAATAAAGATCACATATACCGCCTCATTATTTGACAGGAGATATTTCAGAGTCCTTGCGATCTCCGGCATTGTCGGAGGATCCACCCAGAAGGAGCTTATACTCTTTTCCTTGAATCTGAGCATCAGAATGAACCATGGCAAAAACAGAAAGCCCGAAGCGAAATAGGGCAGAAGTTTGGAAAAGCCCTGTTTTTTCGATATTACCTTAATAAGATCCAAAAATCCGAGTATCGCTGTCAATATGATACCGGAGTAGTGGGTAAAAATAAGAAGGAGAAGTGATGCTCCGAAGAGGAGTTCCTCCCTTTTTCCCGGGCTCCTGTTTTTTTCATAATAAAAAAATAGTGAGAGTGCTGAGAAAAACAGCATAAAGGCATATGAGCGGAATTCAAATCCGCAGTTTATGACGGGACGGAGGGATATCAGCATAAGTACGGCCGAAAGAATCCCCTCTCTTTTCCCGAAATTCCTTTCCGCGAGAAAGGCTGTGACCACCAGCGCCCCCGATGAAAAGAGCTCGGTAAGAAGTAGCATCAGCCTGTCATTTGCGGGAAAAACACGGTACCAGAGAGCCGATATAAGCGGGAAGAGGGGAAGGTTCGTTACATCCACGGTCAGATACTGCCATAAAATGTCCCCTATCCCCTTGTCCTTCGTGATGGTACCGATAAGCGACATTTCATCAAGCCACATGGACTGCTTTCCTCCCTGATAGAACATAAAGAGGAGCTGTATAAACGCAAAAAAAACATACAAAATCCATGTATGTTTTTTCAGGCCGTTTATCAACCTCTTCGTCATGGAAGCTGCTCTCCCGCAGGAATATGTATGTTTAAGAAGTGATCGCAGTAGTTGCAGGCATCTGCATAATCCAGTGTCAGGAATTTCCTGAAGCCCTTCCTGAATTCCCTGTCACTGACCTTTTCCCTCACGTTGAAGCTGTCATGGCTTCCGTCCATAAGACCAAGATCTGCAAGGGATGCCGCTCTTGCACAGGCATAAACCCTGCCGTTCAGCATTGTACGGCAGTAGCGGGAACTATAACACTTGTTATACTCAATACCAAGCTGTTCTATGCTCTTATTCCTGCACTCCGTATTTCCGGGATCCGCCCAGTATCTGGAGATGGAGCGTCCGCAGGGTATGCCGTATTCCTTGCAGACCTTCATAAATTCCTCAACCTTCTGGGTCTTTACCCCATAGTCGCTGATAACTATCTTTTTATTCGAAAGGGCTGCGATCTTTTTTAAGGTTTCATCCGAAGGTATGACCGTTGCATTTGTGGTGAAGGCCACACACATTACATTCTTAAAGTCCCTGACCCCGTCTATCACCTTATCTATCTCCGGGTAAATAAAGGGCTCGCCTCCGAGAAGCTCCAGCTTTACACAGAGATCTGTGTGGGAGAGAAGGGTTCTTATATCATTTAGTACCTCCTCCGCAGGAATATGGTAAGGCTCCTTGTAACAGGGCATCAGATTATTGCACTTGGCACAGCGTAAGGAGCAGTGGGTGGTAAGCACCACCACCACGTCCGGGTAGGTTACCGCATTGGGCTTTATCAGGTTCCAGAGAAGCTTAAAACAGCCTCCGATAGACTTCTTCCCGGGTATCGCGTACAGATACTCCCTGTATGTGGGCTTGAAAACTCTCTTAAAATACGATGCCATAATATACCTCAGTTTTTCTGTCAAAAATAATGAGCAGTCCGGCCACCTGATTATACAGGATTATACAGTCCCTTTCAAATTCCCCCGGTCATCATACGTCACCTGCGGTTTCGTGATCAACTGTTCTGAATAGCTGCTTCATCTTCCAAGCAGAACATCCAGATAGGTTTCAAGCCTGACTTTTCCGGGAGAAGCTCCCGCCTTCAGTTCCCTGTAGCGCTTAAGTCGGCTCTCCGTAAATCTCCAGGTCTGCCCCGCTTCGATCGTGGTCTCACAGGGGTGGCAGCAGCCGCAGGCTTTCCCCAGTACCGGTGTATGACAGAACCAGGTTTTTTCCAGGATCCGGGTATAACCTTCCTCCCGCATCCTCTTTTCTTCCTCAAGCTTAGTTATATCAAAGGTTTCAGAGAGATTGAAGCCGCCGAATACAAGCTTCAGATCCGGACTGCTGTTCTCCATATCGACAGTGAAAACCTTTCTTCCCACGGAATTCACATATTCCTTTATCACACCGTTTGCCTCTATGCAGCCCCTGAATTTTGACGCCGAGGACGTTGGCTTAACCGGAGAATAGAATAGTCCTTCAACATCATGGTGTCTCGCATACCTTGCTATCCAGTCATACTGGCTGCCAAGTCCCCCCTGGGCCTTTAAGCGCGAATACGCTGCCTCTACCTCGCTGTCGGAAGGGATATCCTCCTCTCCTATCACTATAAGCGGCAGTATCTTAGCCTTTGTCTTTTCATTATTAAGGAGCTCCTCCCTGATCTCCTCCATGGCCTTGAACTCATATTTTTCGGATTTCCTTCCATGTCTTAGATAGTAGGGCTGTATCTCGATGTCGTAGTGTGAATAAACTATCATTGTGTATGTGGAATCCAGACCGCCCGTCCACATAATATTGTATCTGTCCAAAATCCGTCACTTCCTTATATTTTCTGCTTAAGATCCTTAGTATTATACCACCTTTTAAGTCAATGGAGACGGTTCTCGCTGACTTCCCTGACACAGGCCGCCGCGAGAAGCTTCATCATATCCACATATCTCTCATCTTCCCTTTCATAAAAGCATACGGAAAGATCGGTGCAGGCGATAAGGCACTTACCTGCGCCCCTTTCGATAAGGGAATCCATCACACCTAAAAGGCTGTCCGTATCGGCCTTCTGTCCTTTCTTTATCTCTTCAAAGATCACCCTCGAAATGATCTCATTCTCTTCTTCCTTTGGTAAAACCGCTTCTATTCCGGCCTTTTCAAGGGCAGCCTGAACTATGGCGCTTTTTATGGTAGCTCTGGTTGCAAGTATCCCCGCGCTGTTGATCCCCTTAATTTTAAGATACCGGACTGTCTCATCCAGCATATTTATCATAGGGACGGAAACAGAAGCCGAGATCTTCTCATAAAAAAAATGGGCCGTGACACAGGGCATGGCTATTATCTCCGCTCCCATTTCCTCCAGCTTTACCGCGGTATCTATCAGTGCGCCGAGGGGAGACTCACTGTTTTCCCCAAGAATGTATTCCACCCTCTTAGGTATGGTGGGATCACTTATCATATATGTGATTATGTGCTCCTGATCGGACAGAGCTTCTGTATGCTCCACCACTGCCCTGTAAAAGAAAGCAGCGGCAAGAGGTCCCATGCCGCCGATTATTCCAAGCTTCTTTTTTTCTTTAATCATCACTGAACCACTGGGACATCCTCTTATCGCTCCCGAAGAATTCCTTAAAGATCTCCCTTCTGTATGCGTCAAATTCATCACTGGTACGGCTGTGATCCTCGGGAAGGTCTATAGGTATCACCTTCTTTATGACCCCGGGCTTCGGAGACATCATCACAACACGCTCCCCGAGATAGATCGCCTCATCTATATCATGGGTGACAAGAAGAGTAGTTATTTTCTCCCTCTCCCAGATACGCAGAATCTCATCCTGCATGTTCATTTTCGTAAAGGCATCAAGAGCTGCAAAGGGCTCGTCCAGTAAAAGAACCTTCGGATGACCGGCAAGAGTACGGGCAATGGCAACTCTTTTCTGCATTCCGCCCGAAAGCTGGGAAGGAAGCGCCTTTTCAAAGCCATTTAAGCCAACTGTATCAATAAGGGATCTGACCCTTTCTCTTCCTTCATTTCTGTCCATCCCTCTGGGAAGGCCGTAAGAAATGTTCTTTTCGGTAGAATACCAGGGCAGAAGTCTCGACTCCTGAAAGAGGATTCCCACCTTTGAGGAGACTCCGTTAACCTTTTCTCCACCTATCAGAACCTCTCCGTCCGTAGGTTTATCAAGCCCGGCAATGATACGTAAAAGCGTACTCTTTCCGCAGCCGCTCTCCCCTACAATGGAAACGAATTCCCCTCCCCGGAGATCGATATTTATATCCCTTAATACTTCCAGACCCCCTGTTGGCATAAGGAAATCCTGACGGATATGACTGATATTTACTTCATTCATACCTGCCATATCACTTTACCTCCGTATGCCAGTAGCAGATCCTGTCCTGAAGGATCCTGAGCAGAAGATCCGCAGTGAAGCCTATAATCGCTATCGTGATCACACCGGTAAACATGGTCGCAGTCTGGGACATATCTCTCGAGTATTCGATAAGAAAACCTATTCCGGAACTCGCTGCCAGCATTTCTGCCACAACGACCCCTCCCCAGGCACGGCTTATTGCAAGCCTGAGCCCTGCGAAGATATAGGGAAGCGTGGAAGGAAGGAGCACAGTTGCCATCTTTGTGACTCTTCCCTTCTGAAGGGCATCTGCCAGCTCCAGAAGATTCTTGTCCGCCTGTCTCACCCCTTCTTCCGTATTCAGGAAGGTTGGCCAGAATGACATGAAGGCAATGACCATGATCTTTGATCCTTCCCCTATACCGAACCACAGAATAAAAAGGGGAAACAGGGCAAGAGCGGGTATCGGCCGGATAATGGCCAGAGAAAAGCTGAAGAGCTTCTCAAGAGACGGCATGGTGGAAAGGATAAAACCAAACATTATCCCCAATCCGGCTCCTGAAACATAACCTATCATAACCCTCTTGAAGCTGACCAGAATATGCTTCTGCAGGCTTCCGCTGCCCCACAGTGATCTGAAGGATGCCGCTATGTCTGAAGGCGACGAAAGGAGGATGGAATTTATCCACCCTCTTTCAGAACCTATCTGCCAGTACAGTATGATAAGAATGATCAGCAGTACACCGCACACGCTAAGGATCTTATGCTTTTTTGACATCTGCATCCATTTTTTCATCAGCTGTACGCTTTATTCGATCCCCGCATTCTCAAAGTAAGAAGTATCCACCACGTCCTCATACTTAAGGTCACCTATAAGCCCCTGGGCACGCGCGAATTCCAGAGTGGAATTGATGGGATCCTTAAAATGCTCATCATCTATTGAGATCGCCCTTCCTCTTGAAAGAAGGCTTACCCTTATGCCCTCTTCATCGGCTCCGTTTACCTCGGCGGCGATCTTAACGGTCTCGTCCTCGTTCTCGTCTATCCACTTCGCGGTCTTGTCAAGTACCTTTAAGAAGCGGGATGTGATCTCGGGATTTGCTTCCACAAAGTCTTTTCTGCCTATTACGGGATTTACGATAAGACCCACTTCCTTATTGGTAGCTATGGTCTTTGCCCCTGCTTCCTCTGCCGCGCTTAAGGTCCCGCTGTTGAAGAGTGCCGCATCTATCTCTCCTCCGAGAAGTGCCGTAAGAGCGTCAGCCTGCTGAAGATTTACGAGCTCCACCTTTGTATCGTCAAGGCCGTGATTTTCGAGTATCTGCAGAGTGATCTGGTGCTCGGCAGCACCGAAGGGAACACCGATCTTCAGGCTATTAAGGTCCTCAACCTTCTCTACCTTTGAATCAGGTCCGACCACGAGACGGAATCCATCCTCGGTAAAGTTTCCGCTTGAAAGCATCATTATCTTATTTCCGGCATTATTTGCATTGACCACGGGGAAAACTCCCACGATGCTCAAGTCCACATCTCCCGCCGCCATTGCCTCGATGATGGCGGGGCCCATCTTTGCAAAGATCTCGGAATGGATGGTGATCCCGTCCGGACCGAATTCCTCTTCGAAAAAGCCCTTTTTCTCAGCAACCTTTACAAGAAAGAAGTTTGCCTGATCGCCTACATTTACCGTGATATCCTTTGCCTCATCCTTGCTGCCGGACGCGTCCTCAGCCTGGCTTTCCGCCTGAGGCTCAGCAGCAGGGCTTTGGGCACTCTGCGCTCCGGCACAGCCTGACAAAAGTCCAAGGGTAAATCCTGCAGTAAGCAGGATCGAAAGTATCCTTTTTTTCATAATAAAACTCCTCTTTTCCAAATCATACTTACAAAAATGATTTTATCGCATTTTTCTTTGAAACAACTCCGCTATTATAAACATTTTGGTCAATATATTCAAGTGGCAACGGGGAGTCAATGGGGACTCCATTTGCAATCCGGGACAAAAAAGCTATAATGTCAGCATTATGAGAAAAAGCAGCCTTATCAATAATATAATCATTCTCCTCTCCTATTACGGTGAGGCACTTACACCGGTTCCCCTGCGTCCCCTTGCATTAAAGCGCTGGTTTAGGAAATGCAACGGCCGGGAGCTTCATCTCGATCCTCCCAAAACCTGGTGTGACAAGATAAACTGGATAAAGCTCTTTGGCGTTACTCCGGAAATGAAAACGCTTTCCGACAAATTTGCCGTCCGGGACTGGATAAAAACAAGGATCGGTGAAGAATACCTGATCCCCCTTTTAGGCGCCTGGGACAGATTTGAAGATATTGATTTTGATGCGCTTCCTGACCGCTTTGTATTAAAGACAAACCACGCCTGCAATACTAATATGATAGTCCTTGATAAGTCTGCCTTTGACAAAAAAGCCGCGGCTAAGGAATTCCGGCGCTGGATGATGTTTGACTTCGCTTTCCGCTTTGGTTTCCAGATGCAGTACTACGGGATAAAGAGAAAGATAATCGCCGAGGAATTCGTCGATAATAACGGATCGGATCTTATGGACTATAAGTTCCACTGTTTTAACGGGGATCCTGTTTGCTGTGAATACATCGGAGGCCGCTCAGGCAAGGCCCGCTTAGCCTTTTTTGATAAGGACTGGAAGCTCCTTCCCTACAGAACCGCCACATACCCGGTGTATGAAGTCCTTCCGGAAAAGCCTTCAAACTATGAAAAAATGACTGAGCTCGCAGCAGAGCTTTCAAAGGGATTCCCCTATGTAAGGGTGGATCTTTATCACTTAAATGACGGGAGCATAAAGTTCGGTGAAATGACCTTTACCCCCTCCAGCGGCCAGTGTACCTGGATTCCCGAAGGCACTGATGAAATGCTGGGGAAAATGATCCGTCTGCCGGGAGTCAATTGGGACGGTTCTTGTTGACTTCTTTCACAGATATTTTGACAGATCCCTTTTCAGGTTGAACATATAAAATGCCAAACCGCTTTCAAGCCTTCCGGGGCCGGGGATGGGATTCTTATGAAGCGCCCTGCTTAATGCAAAGCGCCGGTATTCTTGCGTCTTATAGTCAATGTCAGGCATAGCGACCGGGATCATCAGATCTTCCCGGTATTCTGTTCTGTCCTTCTCCAGGTTATAGTAAAAGACAAAAGGCTCCGCGCTCATATCTGCCGTATCAAGAAGAGCTGCCATACAGTAATCGCAGAGATTTGAGGGCTCAAGATCAAAGCTTCTGGCAGAATACTTATGCCTTCTTGACGAGTAGTAGAAATTCCCGAGAGAAAAAAATACAGGCTTCTCGTTTATCATTTCAAAAGGCTGGGGGCAGTGGGAATGGTGGCCGATAACAGCGCAGACCGGATCCATTTTACAAAGCTTCCCTGCAAGCTCTATATCACAGGGCAGCGGATAGGGATTATATTCAAAGCCCCAGTGGAGCGCCACTATGATCCTTCTGCCGGGGTTTTCCGCGGAATACTCCCGGATAGTATCAAAGATCACCTTTTCCTTTCGGGGAGCACATCCCGATTTATGTAAACCTGCATAAACCGTTTCCTCTATATCCCATCCGAAGCTGAAGACAGCCACGCTCTCCTCTCCTTCGCTAAAGACCATGGGTTCAAGGGCTTTTTTCAGATCGCTTCCCGCTCCGGTGTGCTTTATCCCGAACTTATCCAGTTCACTTAAAGTATCAGTAAGTCCCTTAAGGGAATAGTCCATCATATGGTTATTCGCCAGAGTCACTCCGGAAACCCCGAGAGCTGTCAGGGCTTCACTGCATTTCCCCTTCTGCGGCAGGTGTTTTCCCCTCTTCCTTATCTCCTTACCGGCTCCGTCGGTAATTGGCCCCTCCAGGTTAAGGATGACCTTAGCCTCCTTTCCCCGGGCAAATTCACCGATAGAAAGGATATCCTCCGCCACATGATCAAAATCATATGAAAAATCCCCGAAAAACAGAAGCCTCATGATCCGTTTCTCCTGTTCCTTTTAATTTTCTGCAGTCTGTATTTTCCCTGAAGCAGAAACTTCGAAGGAGAGGTGAAAAAGGCTTCGATATACTTAAGAACCGCCTTGAGCTTTAATGCCGGATCCTTCTTTGCATTAGCGCCCTCATTAAGATAGTGGGCTACATGAAAGACCACGTTAAACTTTGCGTCCCTGTCCTTATCAATATCTTCTCTGTATTTTTCATAAATTAGCTCATGCCCCTTAAGGCAGTTCTTCCATTTATGGGAAACCTGGCCGGTTCCCTTATTTTTATGGTATTTGTAGAGGCACTTATCGCTTCCCGCCGTCTTATAGCTTTTTGAAATGCGTATCCACATTTCATAGTCCTGCCTCGCGGGAAAGCTCTCGTCAAACATACCAACCTTATCGAAAACACTTCTCGGTATCACGGCCTGGGTGGTTGAGCCTATGCCGTCATCCCTAAGAAGATCCTCATAAGAAGCATTTTTTACCGACTTAAATTCAGTGACCCTTGGCGGATCAAAGGCCTCGTTAATAAGGTAGCCCCTGCTGTAGCATAAACCCACCTCAGGATCCCCTTCAAGGATCGGCACCTGGGTTTCAAGCTTCTCCGGGAGCCACTCATCATCATCATCAAGGAAGGCCACATACTTTCCGTTTGCGTGCTCTATCCCGGTATTTCTGGCTCTCTGGGCTCCGTGCCCTCTCTCGGTTTTTATAACCTGCACCTTGTCCGATAAATCGGACAGCTCAGACAGAGCCTTTGAATACTCCTCTGCCCCCTCTCCCCTGTTATCGTCTATAATAAATACCTCTATAGGGGAATAGGTCTGCTGAATGACGCTTTTCAGGGCACGTCCCACCGTCTCCTTATCCCGTTTATAACTGGTTATCACACAGGTCACCAGAGGCCTAGTATCATCCATTATTTTCCGTCATCCCATCCTCATCTTAAACTCATACCACTTATCTGAAAGTGTGAGCTTATAATCCCTGAGCTTATGACGCCAGGCGGGAACCTTCTGATCCTCCTCGTAGCGCTTTAGCCCTTCTTTCGTAAATCTCCAGGTCATACCGTCCCTTATAAGATCCCTGCATGGTGGGCAGGTTCCGCAGGGTTCACCGTCAACGGGCCAGTAGCAGAACCAGGTCTTTTTTATGGAGTCCTCAAAGCCCAGCTTTTTCATTTCCTCCATCTCCTCTTCCTTGGTTCTCATAAAAGAGGGCGGAAGAAGTACGTTTTCAAAAAGGGTGAAAAGGTTTTTCTCCGTTTTTGACGGATCCAGGCGATAGTACTCCATATCCTCATCCTCTACCCTTTCAACGCCGCCGCTGTTACGAACGGCCATATTCCCCCTTCCGAAGGGAGTATGCACAAGGGATACAAAAAGCCCCTTTATTCCTTCCTGCTTTGCGAATCTCGCGATAAAGCCGTACTGCTTCCCGAAGCCTGCTGTCTTGAACATATAGCGGTAGGCATTCTGTATCTCGCGGTCCGGCTTTATCTCATAGGTTGGCTTTGTGATGACCTCCCTGATATTCGCTCTGGTGTCCTGATTCTTCCTTATATCCGTGATGATGTCCCTGATGGCCTTAAGCTCATAACCCTCCGAAGGTCTGTTGTCCTTCAGATAATAGGGCTGTATCTCCACAGGGAACTTTGAAAAATACATCATTGTGTAGGAGGAGTCCAGTCCCCCGGTAAATAAGACATTTATTCTTTCAAGCATTTATGTTATTCTCCCAAATTGCTGTTTCGATAAAGATCCTTCGCTTCGCTCCAAAATTGATGCTTTTATTATAAAGATCCTTCGCTTCGCTCAGGATGACTAATTTAGAGCTTCGCTGTCATCCTGAGGAGTGAGATTCTGTCATCCTGAGGAGCGAGATTCTGTCATCCTGAGGAGCGAGATTCTG
>CAMVGV010000013.1 GCA_947167135.1 uncultured Lachnospiraceae bacterium | reverse complement strand
GCTTGAGGCGGGTTTAAGATTCAGTTATCAGCGTCCGGACTGTCAAACTTCCGAATCCCTCTTCCCCTGCGCACAAAAAGGATGTCCGAAGGGCATCCTTTTTTGTGCATAAAGGGGATGTAAATACCTGTTGTATTATTACCCGGATTTGTTTTATAATTAGAGAGTTAGTGCGGTCGTAAAGACAGCTGCGGCTTTTAATGAACACGGATAATAGGACACAGGAGAGTAGGGTTTATGGAGAATTCGGTATTTATAGGTACGGCATGGTCACTTCTTCCGCCGATCATAGCCATTGTTCTGGCGTTCATCACAAAAGAGGTTTATTCATCACTGCTTATCGGGATCATATCGGGAGCGCTGCTCTATGGGCAGTTTAATCCCTGGATCAGCTTCGAATCCATATTTACGGTAATGTGTGAGAATATTGATCTGAATATACTGATCTTCCTCGTTATGCTTGGGATGATTGTCATACTGCTGCAGAAATCCGGTGGCAGCGCTGCGTACGGAAGATGGGCAGGCACGAAAATAAAAAGCAAGAAGGCGGCGCTTCTGGCTACGACCCTTCTCGGAGTGCTTATCTTCGTGGATGATTATTTTAACTGCCTTACGGTGGGAAGTGTTATGAGACCTGTCACGGATAAATACAGGGTTTCCAGGGCGAAGCTTGCCTATATCATAGATGCGACTGCGGCGCCGGTATGTATCATAGCGCCGATATCCAGCTGGGCGGCAGCTGTAAATTCCTATGTGCCTGAGGATGCCGGCATCAACGGGCTGCAGCTGTTTATCAGTACCATTCCCTTCAACCTGTATGCGCTGCTCACGCTCTTTATGGTTATTTACACAAGTGCCAGGGGGATAGACTTCGGCCTTATGAAGATCCATGAGGACAATGCAGTGAATAACGGGGATCTCTTCACCGATCACAAGGATGATGTCAAGTCATCGGAGGAGGTGAAGGAAAACCCCAACGGAAGAGTGTATGATCTTGTTATCCCAATGATCCTTCTGATAGTGTCTGCTGTCGGAGCTATGATGTATACTGGCTTTTTAAGCGGTGCAGGAAACATACAGCAGGCCTTTGCCGACTGTGATGCTGAGATCTCACTGATATTTGCCACATTTATTACGTTATTATTCCTTTTCCTCTTCTATGTACCGAGGAAGGTCGTGAGCTTCAGTGAATTCATGTCGAGCTTTATCACGGGATTCCAGCTTATGATACCGGCGATAGCCATACTTACTTTTGCCTGGACCTTAAAGGGAATGACCCAGGCTCTCGGGATAAGGGATTATGTATACAATACCGTTGGAAGTGCGAGCTACGGGCTCAGCTTCGTTCCGGTGATAATGTTTATAATTGCCATTTTCATTGCCTTTTCTACCGGAACCTCCTGGGGAACCTTTGCAATACTGGTTCCGATCGTAACCAGTATTTTCGGTGCGGATGCACTTAATATGATGATAATATCCGTTTCCGCCGTACTTGCGGGAGCGGTATGCGGTGACCATATTTCACCGATCTCCGATACCACAATAATGTCCAGTGCCGGAGCACAGTGCTATCATATGAATCATGTTTCCACACAGCTGCAGTATGCGGCAGTAACCTTTGCCGGCTGTGTGGCGGGCTATATCATTTCCGGGTTTACGGGTAACTGGATCATTTCCCTGGCAGCGGGAGTCCTGATCGTGGCAGCGGCATTGGAGATCCTGGGAAGAAGGTCATCAAAGCAATAAAGGATCCGGGGGAGACGACTTGGGTATAAAGGAACTGAAAAAAGACGATGTTCTCCATAAAGCGGGAGACAGGATCCGGGAAGTGGAGATTGTCCTGAAAGGGAGCATCAGTGTCCATAATGCCGACGGAGCCATGCTCTTGAAGACAGGCTCCATGATCGGGGCTGCAGAGACCCCGGGGGATACCTATTCCTTTGACTATACGGCCGACAGCGATGCTACGGTCTATGCATACGACTATTCCAATACGGATGATGTTCTAAAGGTCATCAGGCTCAATCAGAAGATCGCGCCTGTGCTTGCCTCCTCCAGCGTGCGGTCCGCGGTGGACTGCTATTCCTGGTATGAGAAGATCAGAACAGAGTGCGAGAACCTGTATAATGGAGTGAAGAGGGATCTGGAGGACTACAAGAGCCTGATGGTGGAGCTGTCCAGAGAGCCCGAGGAATATCCCGAGATCGAGAATCTGATGGAGCCCAGAGAAGCGGAGGGTCTTGAGGAATGGAGACTGGATTATCTGAGCTCGCTT
Organism: uncultured Lachnospiraceae bacterium; assembly: GCA_947167135.1. Lineage (GTDB taxonomy): Bacteria > Bacillota > Clostridia > Lachnospirales > Lachnospiraceae > NK4A144. The sequence goes on along the minus strand of CAMVGV010000013.1, from coordinate 63,371 downwards.
ATTGAAAATGACGCTGCGGTAAGGAAGTCCTTTTTCAGCCTCAGCCTCAGCATATGCATAGGGACCATCCTGAACAACAATGAATTCATTAAGGTGATCTATGCGGAGATCATAAGGATCTGCAGATACAAGGAATACCTGAACGAGGTGACTACCACCTTTAAGATGGATTACAAATATGCCAGGGCGCAGCTTAAGGATGATGACGGTGAGACAGAGGGTGAGAAAGAAATTCAGGATGCAATGCCGATCATATTAAGCTATTCGGAAGCCCCGGCCTCCACGGTGCAGGTATTCGAAAAGCTGGTGGCGGATTATGCGGCAGCTCCGGACAAGACAGAGACCACGGATGAGATGCGTAAGCTCCGGAAGGAGATTTCAAGGATCTTCTATGATCTTTATTATGCGATCTTTATGAAGACGCTGACGGACAAGACCCCTCCGCTGGAGGTGAAGATGTTCCTGCTCTTCGGCTTTATTGATGAGAATCTGGCCGGAAAGGAAAACACCGCGATCCTTGCCAATTTCGCGAGGCAGTGGAAGAGCGACCCCTCAGGAAAGGTAGTGACCATAAGGGACTGGCTGAAGCTTATCTATGAGATGAAGGTCAATCCGTCAAAGAATGAATTTGACAGTGATTATCTTGAATATCTGAAGGAACAGGTGACCGGAGGATATATCACCAGGGAAGAGGAAGCGGCGCTAAAGAATGACAGAACCAAAAGGCTGAAATTCGAGATAGAAAACTTCTTCACCATGGGAAACCGCCTGACCTTCGGAAGAGTCACCACCTTTGTTCCCATCTTTACAGATGATGCGGTAATGAGGCCGTTACGTACGGCACTCCTCACTCCGGACAAGATAAAAACAGCGCTCAATTCCATAAGGGAAATAGACTTCTCTCTGTTCTACAGGGATTCCGTGACGGCCTTTGAGGATCTGGAGATAAACCAGTTCCTGGTATCGAAGGAGGTTCTCCCCTATGTGATACTTATGCCGAATATGGGCTCCAGGACATCCATGTGGCAGGAGATAGACGGTAAGAAAAGGGATACACCTGCCAGAATGATGATGTCCATTCTCTTCACAGAGGATCTGGATGAGGCCATGACAAAGCTCTGCGGAGAATTCAGGTGGGAGATGTGCAGACGCATACAGGGTGTTCACTGGAATGATGTCACTGATCCCAGCTTGACAAGCGAGTACTGCGATTATATGCAGTTCTACAGAAAGAACCACGATATCTCGCCGGAAAGCAGGGAAAAGATAAAGCTGGCACTCCAAAAGGCCAGAAATAATTACCGGACAGTATTCGTGGCAGACTATATGGTCTATATAAGGAGCGAGGCTACGGGCTCCGCGAGACTTAATAAGATATCCCGGGGTATAGTTTTCAGATACTGTCCTTTCAGGGCCGGGAAGAGGGAAAGCATGAAGGCAAACCCGCTGTATGCGGATCTTATCGAGAAGTACGGTATCAAGCAGCAGGGGAAGATCCATCTTATCCAGGTTATGATTCAGAAGATAAAGAAGCTTGGAAAGGATGTGCCAGATACCATCACAAGGCAGCTCGATTATATCAGAACCTGAAATACCAAGGAGGAACGCTTTGGAATCCGAAAATACTTTAGCGGACAGAATGATAACCACATACGGACGGGAGCTGGAAATGCTTTTTAAGTATATCCCGTATTTTTCCGACAAAAAGAATGAATTTTCGAAGAAATATGACGGGGCACAGGGGGAGTCAAATCTTAATTTTCCGGTTTTTGATTCGACTCTTCTGGATTTTGTGAAAAGGGCTTCAAAAACCTCCCTTATGAACAGGAATTACCCCTATGTCTATTCCAGACACAGGATAAGGACACATGAGGATGAGAGAAAGTTTATTGAGAGCTGTACCATAAGGAATGTGGATGATCTCCGGGGGTTTTTGTCGAAATACGTTCTGGAGGGAATGCACAGGGGACCTGCCTGGTCCGAGGGTGCCAGAGAGGGGATTTATCTCGGGGTGCTCCAAAAATTCAAGGAACTCATTGACTTTTACAAAAAGCCGGGATGACGGTGAACAGGGAAAAGAATGGTAAGACGTGTATTTGTGGAAAAGAAGGAAGCATATGCGGTTCATGCCGCAGAGCTTCAGCATGAGCTGCACGAATTTCTGGGACTTAAGGATGTAAAGGTACGTTATCTTATCCGTTATGATGTGGAGAATATAAGCCCGGAGATCTACAAAAAGGCAGTGAACAGCGTTTTCTCGGAACCTCCCGTGGATACAATCCGCGAGGAGTTTTTTGAATGCGGGAAAAATGACAGGGTCTTTGCAGTGGAGGCTCTTCCGGGACAGTTCGACCAGAGGGCGGACTCTGCGGTGCAGTGCATCAGGTTCCTGAAGGGCAGTGAGGAACCCATAGTCAGGACGGCAGAGGTGTATATCCTTTCCGGGATAAAAAATGATGAGGAACTGGAGCTTGTAGAGAATTATGTAATGAATCCGGTTGATTCACGTCTGTCTGACGGAAAAAAGCCGGTGACTCTGAAGCAGGACTATCCGGAGCCGGAGGATGTGAAGATCTTCAGGGGCTTTAAGAGCATGAGTGATATGTCCTTAAAGAAGCTCTACGAGTCCCTGTCTCTGGCAATGACCTTCAGTGACTTCAAGCATATCAGAAATTACTTCAGGAATGACGAAAAAAGGGATCCCTATGTGACCGAGATAAGGGTTCTCGATACCTACTGGTCAGACCATTGCCGGCATACCACCTTCCAGACGGAGCTAAAGAACGTGACTATCCCTGAGGGATATTATGCGGAGCCTGTCAGAAGGGCGTGGGAAAAATACAGGGAAAGCCGTGCCGAGGTATACGGTAAACGGGCTTCGGAAAAGGGAGGGAAAAAGTATGTCTGCCTTATGGACATCGCCACCCTTGGCGCCAAAGCCTTGAAAAAACTGGGCAGGCTCGAGGATGAGGAGAAGTCAAATGAGATAAATGCCTGTTCCATAGTGGTTCCGGTTGAATTAAAGGATGAAAAGGGGCAGGAATATAAGGAAAACTGGCTCGTTATGTTTAAGAACGAGACCCACAACCACCCCACTGAGATAGAGCCCTTCGGAGGAGCGGCCACCTGTCTCGGGGGAGCCATAAGAGACCCTCTTTCCGGACGTTCCTATGTATATCAGGCAATGAGGGTGACAGGTGCTGCTGATCCCAGGGTTCCGGTATCGGAGACCCTGAAGGGAAAGCTTCCGCAGAAGAAGCTGGTGAGAGAGGCGGCAGCCGGGTATTCGTCCTACGGAAACCAGATAGGTCTGGCTACGGGGCTTGTGGATGAGATATATCACCCGGGCTATGTGGCAAAACGTATGGAAATCGGAGCGGTGATAGCAGCCGTACCCGAGAAAAATGTTCTCAGGGAGGATGCTTCTCCCGGAGATATCGTGATCCTCCTCGGAGGGCGGACGGGACGTGACGGTATCGGCGGAGCTACAGGCTCTTCAAAGGTACATACGGAGAAATCACTTGACAGCTGCGGAGCCGAGGTACAGAAGGGAAATGCTCCCACAGAGAGAAAGCTGCAGAGGCTTTTCAGGCGTCCCGAGGTGTCGAAGCTTATCAAGGTCTGCAATGATTTCGGTGCGGGAGGTGTTTCAGTAGCCATAGGAGAGCTGGCTGCAGGGCTTGATATAGACCTCGACAAGGTGCCGAAGAAGTATGCAGGGCTTGACGGGACTGAGCTTGCCATTTCGGAGTCGCAGGAGAGAATGGCTGTTGTTGTGGAAAAGAAGGACAGGGATACCTTCCTTTCCTATGCGGCAGAGGAAAATCTGGAAGCTACGCCTGTGGCCGTTGTCACGGAAGAGCCCAGGCTCGTTATGCACTGGAGAGGCCGGAAGATCGTTGATATTAAAAGAGAATTCCTGGATACAAACGGTGCCAGGCAGGAAACCTCGGTAGAGGTGGAGCTTCCCGACGAAAAGAATAACTATATGAGGGAGGAGGTCCGGATAGAGGATGAAAGAAAGGCATGGCTTAACAGCATTTCCTCCCTGAACCAGTGCTCAAAACAGGGGCTTTCGGAGCGCTTTGATTCTTCTATAGGGGCGGCAACGGTAACCATGCCCTTCGGAGGAAAATACCAGAAGACCCCAATACAGACTATGACGGCCATTCTGCCGGTGCTTCACGGCACCACGGATACGGTGACTATGATGAGCTACGGCTTTGATCCCTATCTTTCTTCCTGGAGTCCCTTCCATGGAGCGGTATATGCGGTTACGGAGTCTGTTGCGAAGATAGTGGCTTCCGGTGGTGATATGGGTAAGATAAGATTCACCTTCCAGGAGTACTTTAAGCGTATGACAAAGGATAAGAAACGCTGGAGCCAGCCTTTTACGGCTCTTCTCGGAGCCTTTGACGCAGAGCTCGGATACGGACTTCCGGCAATCGGAGGGAAGGACTCCATGTCCGGAACCTTTGAGGATATAGATGTTCCGCCAACCCTTGTTTCCTTTGCGGTTGACACGGCGAAGGTGGGCGAGGTCATTACCCCGGAATTAAAGGAAGCCGGAAACACTCTGGTTAAATTTACCATTGAAACGGATGAGTATGAGCTCCCGAAGTATGACAGGGTGACAGAGCTCTATGAGGGGATCAGGAAGGCCGGGAAGGCCGGTATCGTAAGGTCTGCCTACGCTCTTGATGAGTACGGTATCGCCCCTGCTCTTTCCAAAATGGCCTTCGGAAATATGCTGGGAGCCTGCGTAAGTGACAGCATATCAAAGGAAGAACTTTTCCTTGCGGAAAGCGGCAATATCATAGCAGAGGTGAGCTCTCTAAGTGTCCTGGATTCCCTGAAGGTTCCCTATACCGTTATCGGTGAGGTAACTGCAGAGCCGTATTTTGTCCATGGCAGAACAAGGATCGGATTAAAGGAAGCGCTTGATGCCTATGAAGGCACTCTTTCAAAGGTATTTCCGATAAAGAGTAAGGATGGGGGAGAAAAGACGGAGTCCCCGGTCTTCATTACAAAGAAAATATGCGTATCATCGAATAAGTGTAAGAAACCGAAGGTATTTATCCCCGTATTCCCGGGCACAAACTGTGAATATGACAGTATGAGGGCTTTTGAAAGAGCCGGTGCGGAAACCGAAATAAAGATCTTCTCCAATCTGAGTGAGGGAGATATCCGGGAATCGGTCTCTTCATTCAAGAAAGCCATAGACGGCTCTGAGATAATTATGTTCCCCGGAGGATTCTCGGCAGGAGACGAGCCTGACGGCAGCGCCAAGTTTTTTGCAACGGCCTTCAGAAATGAGGAAATAAGGCGCTCTGTTGAAGCCCTTCTTGAACGTGACGGGCTCATACTCGGTATATGCAACGGTTTCCAGGCTCTTATTAAGCTCGGGCTGGTTCCCTACGGCAGGATAATCGATGCACAGACAGAGGATTCACCCACACTTACCTATAATACCATTAACAGGCATATCAGCAGGATGGCCTATACAAAGGTTGTTTCGAACAAGTCTCCCTGGCTCGCCCTTGCAAAGCCCGGACACTCCTATGTGAGTCCCGCATCACACGGCGAAGGAAGGTTTGTGGCTTCGGACGAATGGCTGGATAAGCTCTTTATTAACGGACAGGTTGCCCTGCAGTACTCCGATCCGGAGGGGAATGTTTCCATGGATGAAAGCTGGAATATCAACGGTTCCTTCCGTGCCGTGGAGGGCATTACCGATCCTACGGGACGGATACTCGGAAAGATGTGTCATGTGGAGAGAAGGGGAGAGGGAGTGAATATCAATATCTACGGAGAGCAGGATCTGAAGATCTTTGAAGCCGGGGTGCAATATTTTGGGTAAGATCCTTCGCTTCGAAGATCCTTCGCTTCGCTCAGGATGACAAGAAGCGCTCAGGATGACAGGAAGCGCTCAGGATGACAGGAAGCGCTTATGAAATACAAACATCCGGGTGTCTGCACAAATTGTTTGCAGAAAAATACAATAATAAGATAAAAGGGAAATGACACAATATATAGTGGTGTTCCTCCCGGGATTGCCACCACATATGGATTTTTTAACGAAAATGCGCCTGAAACGGGCGCTTTTTTGTTGCAATTATGACAAAGTTGCAGTTGATATATTCCCAAAATTAGATTAATATATGGACAGAAGTGGTAGAAAGTGTCACGAAGTGGTAGAAGGTGGATCCTCACCGGGGTAAAAGCAGATGTTCATGGGGGAATACAGCCATACCATAGATGCCAAAGGAAGGCTCATTATCCCCGCCAGATTCCGTGAGGAGCTGGGGGACAGGTTTGTGGTGTCCAAAGGCTTCGACGGCTGTCTCCAGGCTAATGACCTCGGCACCTGGGAAAAAATCCAGGAGAAACTGAAGGAGCTGCCGCAGTTCAATAAGAACACCAGAGAGATAAAGAGATTTTTTAACGGCGGAGCAGTGATCGCCGAGGTTGATAAACAGGGGCGGATCCTTATCCCGGCAGAATTAAGGGAGCATGCGGGATTAAAAAAGAACGTGTCACTCATAGGAACCGGATCCAACGTGGAGATCTGGGACAGTGAAAGGTGGAACGAGTCGGCTCCGGACAATATAGATGAGATAGCGGAAAGCTTAAGCGGACTCGGATTCAGTCTCTGATATGGAATTCTCGCATGTTTCGGTCCTTCTTCGGGAGACTGTTGACAGTCTCAGAATAAAGGAAGATGGCACATATATTGATTGTACGATAGGAGGAGGCGGACACTCCTTTCAGATAGCAAAACTCCTCAGGCCCGAAAAGGGCGCAAAGCTTATCGGATTTGATCAGGATGAGGCAGCAGTAGCAGCGGCCACAAACAGACTCAAACAATTCTCCCGCCTCCTCACCATCGTACACAGTAATTTCAGCGAGATCCGGCAGGTTTTACGCGAACTCGGGATAGATAAAGCAGATGGTATCCTCCTTGACCTGGGGGTTTCATCCTATCAGCTGGACGAAGCAGGACGCGGCTTCTCCTATATGGATGATGCCCCCCTCGATATGAGAATGGACAGGAGGAACAGCGTTTCCGCATATGATGTGGTGAACGGATACAGTGAAGAGGAGCTCTTCAGGATAATAAGGGATTACGGCGAGGACAGATTTGCAAGGAACATCGCAAGGAATATCGTCAGGAAAAGGGAGAATTCGCCGCTAAGAACAACCTTTGAACTGAGAGACATAGTGGAGGCCTCGATTCCCGTGAGAGTCAAGAAGAACGGAGGCCATCCTGCAAAGAGAACCTTCCAGGCCATAAGGATAGAGGTAAATCAGGAGCTTTCGGTTCTTGAGAACACCCTGGATACAATGATCGGCCTTTTGAAGGACGGAGGAAGGATAAGCGTCATAACCTTCCATTCCCTGGAAGACAGGATAGTTAAACAGACATTCAAACGAAACGAATCACCCTGTGTCTGTCCCCCGGATTTTCCGGTCTGTGTGTGCGGCAGGGTGTCAAAAGGGAGAGTAATAACGAAAAAACCCATAGTACCGTCAAGGGAGGAAACGGAGATAAATCCCAGGTCAAAAAGTGCGAAGCTAAGGGTTTTTGAAAGGGTGACTTAGCCTTTTAAGGTTCCGGAGGGAGAGAATCATATGGCCAGGAGAGCAGTCAGAAGAGCCAGAGCCAGAGTTTACGGAAGGTCAAATAACAGTATCTATATTGACGGAAATACCGTAAGGACGATCCAGCCGAGATTCGGCGAGAAAATGCCGAAAAAAGGAGTGGAAAAGGGGCATCACACGGATCTTCTGACGCTTCCCCAGGTCTCTTTAGGTTATTACCTTTTCTTTTTCATTGCACTGGCTGTTACGGCCTTTGTGTGTATAGGCTATGTCAGGATCCACTCCGATATCACTGCTTCCAAGAAAAGAGTCTCAGGGCTCGAGAGTACGCTTAACCGGCTGAAGGAAGCCAATGACGAGGAGTATGAACGCATAACAGGCTCCATTGATATGGAGGAGATAAAGCGGGTGGCAATGACTGATCTTCATATGAAATATCCCGACGAAAGTCAGGTGGTGCATGTTTCTCTTGAAAGCGATGATTATGTGAGGCAGTATGAAAAGATACCCGAAGAAATAAAGCAGGATGTCCTTAAGAAATAAACATAAAACAACCAAAGAAACAGATCCGTCGGGTTTTGACGGGAAAATGCAGCGAAAGCTGGTAGTACTCTTTCTCCTGGTACTGCTGGCTTTCGCTGCGTTGTCGTACAGACTTTTCGTTATAAACAGGGATAAGGGTGCGGATTACAAGAGACAGGCCATGCGGCAGCAGGCAGCCTCATCCAGGGTGCTTCCCTTTAAGAGGGGCGATATTCTGGACAGGAAAGGCAGCAAGCTTGCATATTCGGAAAAGGTGTACAACCTGGTGATCGATGCCAAGATGGTACTAAGCGAGGAGGGAAAACACCTGGAGCCCACAATGAAGGCACTTTCCCGCTGTTTTCCAGAGGTCGATACCGCAGAGATCCGCGAATACATCAATAAAAACCCCGCAAGCAGATACAAGGTTTTTGCAAAGCACCTCGATTATAATGAGATCGAACCCTTTAAGGAGCTTCAGAAGGAGGGCCTTAATACAGAGGATTCGGTCTCCGGGGACGAGACTGAAAAGGAGATGCTGAACGGGGTATGGTTTGAAGAGGATTATGAGAGAAAGTATCCCGGAAACAGTCTTGCCTGTGACGTTATAGGCTTTGTTCAGGGCGGAAACACCGGATTCTTCGGGCTTGAGGAATACTATAATGATGTGCTGAACGGTACGGACGGCCGGGAATACGGCTTCATGAACGAGGACTATGTGATGGAGGAGTCCATAAAGCCTGCTGTTGACGGTTATACCATTGTTTCCACCATAGACAGCAATATCCAGTCCATAGTGGAGAAGCATATAGCGAAGTTTATGACCACCTATAAGGATGCCTACAGGATGGGAGCCGCGGCAAAGAATATCGGCGTTATCGTTATGAACCCGAATAACGGGGAGATATACGCAATGGCGGGATATCCCTCCTTCGATCTGAACGACCCGATGAATATGGAAGGAGTCGACCTGACGCAGTATATTCCGGAGGGAGTATCATCAAACGAGACGGCTGAAGCAGAGGAGCAGGAGGAAACGGAAGAAGAGGAGCCGGCTGGGGATGGGAGTGCCGGAGAAACAGTCTCTTCCGATGAAGTGAAGAAACCGGAGGATCCCCTGACATCAGCCAGAAACCAGATATGGAGAAACTTCTGTATTTCCGATTCCTTTGAGCCCGGAAGTGTTATGAAGCCCTTTACCGTGGCCGGGGCTCTGGACTCGGGGAAGATCACGGGAAACGAAAGCTATCAGTGCAACGGATACCTTGAGGTCGGAGGCTTCCAGATCCACTGTCACAACAGACTGGGAGACGGACTCCTGACGGTGCAGCAGGGAATTGCGAAGTCCTGCAACGTGGCTCTTATGGATATTGCCTTTGCAACGGGAAAGGAGCAGTGGTTAAGGTATAACCGCACCTTTAATTTCGGATATAAAACAAATATAGATCTTTCGGGAGAGACAAATGCGAGCGACCTTACCTTTGACGAGAGCATGGGGCTTACGGATCTTGCGGTGGCTTCCTTCGGACAGGGCTTTAACGTGACCATGATGCAGATCGCTGCAGGCTTCTCCGCACTTATCAACGGAGGCTACTATTACCAGCCAAGGGTCATATCGGAGATAAGGAATGCAGAGGGGGCTGTGGTTGAGGAAAAAAGCCCGAGGATTTTTAAACAGGTAATCAGTGAAAGTGTAAGCGCAAAAATGCGTGATTTCTTAAGAACGGTCGTAATGAGTGACCCCCATGAGTGTACCGGATGGTCAGCGAGACCCGCAGGTTACACGGAGGGAGGAAAGACGGGAACAGCAGAAAAAGCTCCGAGAACAAAGAATGACTATCTCATTTCCTTTATCGGATATGTACCGGCAGAAAACCCGGAGGTTCTTTGCTACGTGGTTATCGACACTCCGAATACGGAAATCCAGTCTGAGTCCACAAGAATGGCCACCAGACTGAACAGGGATATAATGACCGAGGTACTGCCTTATCTCAATATCTTCCCGACTGAGCCTATCACCGAGGAGGAGGCAGCGGAGCTTAAAGAAAAGCAGGATACATTCTACGAAAACAGCTCTTATTACGGTTTATCCGAAAACATGATCCCCGAAGAAGGGGCTTTGGAGGGTGATGATACGGAAGGAGCGGATCAGGAGAGTGAAGAGGTGATAGTGATACCGGCAGAAGGCGGAGAAGAAGCGGAGAGTGAGCCCGAACCTGAAAGAGACAGCGCCGGAAATCCTATAGTGGACAATGTCATACAGTATGATCCCGAAACAGGCTATCCGCTGGATCCCGCAACAGGAGAGGTACTGGATCCCGTCACACTGCAGCCCCTGAACCCCGGAGCCGGAGACGGGTATTCTCCGGAGGAAGGGGAGGTTCCGGAAGAAGAGGAGAATGATGCCTGATTTGAAAAAACGCTTCGTATGCTTTATACTTTTTTGGAAATAAAGGTTTAGGTTTTCAGATGTTGCTTTCGGTTCCGCAAGCGGCTGTTCTGAACAATAACGAAATACAATTACAAAAGGCGGAGCGTATGTTTGTAAAGTTCTTTATACATCTTCTGATCGCTTTTATTCTGACTGCAGCTGTCGGACACTTCCTGCTGCCTGTACTGAAAAAGCTGAAGGCCAGACAGGTTGAAAGGGAGGAAGGCTTAGAATCCCACAAAAAAAAGACAGGTACCCCCACAATGGGCGGCATCATGTTTCTCGCAGTATTTGCGGCAATGACTGTTTTTGAAGCGGAGAAATACAGAGCCGCGATACCGGTCATTATCGGAACCCTGGGCTTTGGTGCCGTGGGCTTCATCGATGACTACATAAAGGTTGTGATGAAGAGGAATCTGGGGCTCCGTGCCTGGCAGAAGCTCCTTTTACAGCTCCTTGTTTCCCTCGGGGTCATATATTCCGTATCCGTTTTTACGGAGGTGGGCTTCGATATGCTGATACCCTTTTCTTCGCTTATCACCCCTGACGGAGCGGGCATATATGCCAATGCGGGGATTTTCACCGTTCCCTTTCTTATATTTGTATTTTTAGGTACCACAAACGGCTCCAATTTCACGGACGGTCTGGACGGTCTTTTAAGCTCGGTCACTGTGGTGATCGCAGTATTCATAGCTGTCATTTCCTCCTCTCTTGCCATAAACATAACCATGGCAGCTGCGGTTATGACAGGTGCTCTTCTCGGATTTCTGGTATATAACCATCATCCCGCAAAGGTCTTTATGGGAGATACGGGATCCCTTGCACTCGGAGGGTTTGCGGCCTCCAGTATGATAATGCTGAAAATGCCTCTGTTCCTTATCTTCATGGGCATAATTTATTTTACCGAGGTTCTGTCCGTGATCATTCAGGTATTGTATTTCAAGGCGACAAAGGGAAAGAGGTTTTTTAGGATGGCTCCAATACATCACCATTTCGAGCTTCTGGGCTGGAGTGAGGTTAAGGTGGTGACGGTGTTCACTCTTGTGACTCTGACGGGATGTTTTCTGACGCTTGTTCTGATGTGATGATTTATGCATGTCATTCAGAGGGCGGAGCAAATGTCATTCAGAGGGCGGAGCAAATGTCATCCAGAGGGCGGAGCAAATGTCATTCAGATGGCGGAGCAATTGTCATTCTGAGGGCGGAGCCCGAAGAATCTTCGGTTCGGGGAATAGAAGATCCCTCGCATACGCTCGGGATGACATAGGGGAGTCATTCAGAAAGGAATACATAAAATGAGTAACAGATACAGGGATAAAAACTGTCTGGTTTTCGGAACCGGGGTAAGCGGAAGGGCGGCGGCAGGACTGCTTCTGAAAAACGGTGCCCGGGTCACTCTTTTTGACGAAAACGGGAAAATAGATAGTGAGGCGCTTAGAGCAGGCTTTGATAATGCTGAAAAGCTGAATATCGTCTTAGGAACCCTGGCTGAGGAAGAAAAGAAGGAAACGGATATCCTTGTTTTAAGTCCCGGCGTGCCGCTTGATAATCCTCTGGTTAAGGAGCTTTCAAAGCGAGGGGTCTATGTCACCGGAGAGATAGAGCTCGGCTTTGAGCTTTCAAGGGGAGATCTTCTCGCAATTACCGGGACGAACGGAAAGACCACAACCACCACACTGCTTGGAGAGATCATGAAGGCTTATTCCGACGGAACCGACAGAAATGTGCTGGTCGTCGGAAATATCGGTGATCCCTATACCCTGCACGCTGACGAAACCACGGATACAACCATCACGGTTGCGGAGATAAGCTCCTTCCAGCTGGAGACCATTCACGCTTTTAAGCCGCGCATATCCGCGGTGCTGAACGTGACACCGGATCATTTAAACCGTCATCACAGCATGGAGAACTATGCAGCCGTGAAGAAAAGGATAAGTGAAAACCAGGATAAGGATGATACTCTGGTTTTAAATTACGATGATCCCGTTACCCGGGCAATGGCAGAGGAGCAGAGTGCCGATGTGGTGTTTTTTACAGGTCAGGGCGTTCCCGTAATTGAGAAAAGGGATTTTGTCCATATTCTGGACGGGACGATCTGTTATAACGGAAGCAGGATAGTGGACATTGACGATATTCAGCTCCTTGGGAGGCATAACCTTGAGAATGTCATGGCAGCTGTCGCCATGGCAATGAGGTTCGGGGTTCCGGATGACGTTATAAGGGATACAGTCAGGAATTTCAAGGCTGTTGAGCACAGGATAGAGTATGTAAGAACCCTTAACGGGGTTGACTATTATAATGATTCCAAGGGTACGAATCCGGATGCCGCCATAAAGGCTGTTGAAGCTATGATAAAGCCTACGGTTCTGATAGGCGGCGGATACGATAAGAAGAGCTCATATGATGAATTCATCGAAGCCTTTGACGGGAAGGTAAAGCTTCTCATCCTCATCGGAGAGACGGCAGAGGCCATAAAGGAATGCGCCCTCCGCCACGGCTTCGGTGCAGTTATTATGGCAGATGATCTTTGTGATGCGGTTAATATCGCATATGATAATGCAAGGGACGGCGACGCAGTGCTTTTATCCCCTGCCTGTGCCAGCTGGGATATGTTCAAAAACTACGAGGAGAGAGGAAGACTCTTTAAGGAGTACGTTTCTTCACTATGAGACACGAGAAAAAGACAAGGAGGTATACGGATTTCAGTCTCCTTTTTGCCGTGATTTTTCTGCTCCTTTTCGGGCTTATCATGGTCTATTCGGCGAGCTCCTACGAAGCCAGCCTGAAATTCAATGATTCTTCCTTTTATCTGAAAAACCAGGCGAGAGCCACTGCTCTCGGCTTTGTGGTGCTGATAGTGATATCCAGGATCGATTACCATTTATGGCGCGCTCCGGCACTTCTTATTTATCTTTTCTCGCTGTTTCTGGTGTTTCTGGTAATGACACCTCTCGGAGTCACAAAGAACGGTGCCAGAAGGTGGCTGGACATCGGTGTGTCGGTGCAGCCTGCGGAGGCTGCAAAGGTGGGGGTGATACTGCTCTTTGCCGCATATCTTTGTAAGTACGGACAGAAGCTGACTTCCACGGGTACGGGGCTTCTTATCTGTCTCATTGCTGCAGGGGTGCCTGCGGCAATGGTTCTGTTTATCACGAGTAATCTGAGCTCTGCCATTATTATTTTCGGTATCGCAGCGGTAATGATGTTTGTGTGTTCCCCGAGGATACTGCCATTTCTAATTATCGGGATACTGATCACGGGAGCAGCGGTGCTTGTGGTCTATCTAGTAATGCATGGGATCATCCCGGAGGAAATGAGCTACCGTATGGCAAGGATCAGGGCCTGGCTTCAGCCGGAGGCCTATGCCTCGGGCACGGGATACCAGACCCTGCAGGCTCTTTATTCCATAGGCGCCGGAGGAATCTTCGGAAAAGGACTCGGACAGAGTACCCAGAAGCTGGGCTTTGTTCCTGAGGCACAGAATGACATGATCTTCTCCATAATCTGTGAGGAGCTCGGGCTCTTCGGCGCAGTGGCTGTAATGTTTATGTTTATCATCCTTATATGGAGATTCGTGGTGATAGCAAATAACGCTCCGGACAGGTACGGGGCATTTATAGTGACCGGTGTCATGGCCCATATTGCCATACAGGTCATACTTAATATTGCCGTGGTCACAAATACCATTCCCAATACGGGTATAACCCTTCCCTTTATTTCATACGGAGGAACCTCGGTTTTGTTCCTTTTGTTTGAAATAGGCCTTGTATTGAGCGTTTCCAGGAGTATAGAGGTTTGAAGAACGCAAAAGTCCTTACTGTGCTTATCATAGTGCTGGCGGTGGCAGCTGCCCTTTTTGGGGGCTTTTATTATTTTTTGCAGGAATACAAGGTGTCTACGGTGCATGTGACCGGAAATTCCCATTACACGGACGATGAGATCAGATCAATGGTGCTTTCAGACAGCATTATCGGCAGGAATGCTCTTTTCTTAAGGTTCAAATACAGGAATAAGCCCATAAAGGACATTCCCTTTATCGAAAGGATGGATGTAAAATTCGACGATCTCACGACCATTACCATTGAGGTGTATGAAAAGGCTGTGGCGGGCTATGTGGATTTTCTGGGGAAATATATGTATTTTGACCGTGAGGGCATAGTTGTCGAAAGCTCCGACGGGGAAATAGAGGGGCTGCCGCATGTCACGGGTCTCAAATTCGACCACTGTATAGTCGGGAAGCCGCTTCCGGTGGATGATCCTGCGATTTTCAACGAAATACTGTCTCTGACCCAGCTTTTGACAAAATACAGCATTGTAACCGACGGAATTTATTTTGCAGGGGATTCTTCCATCACCCTGTACCTCGGAGACGTAAGGGTGCTGATCGGTGATATGTCATATATTGACGAGAAAATGATGAGGCTAAAAAATATCGAACCGGAGCTTTCCGGGAAAAAGGGAGTGCTGCATCTGGAAAACTATTCGGAAAACGACTCTGATGCTTTTGTCAGCTTTGAAGCCGACTGATCCGCTCCAAAAGATAAGCAGTTTACGTAATTATTTTATGTTGACTAAAAGTTAAAAGAATGGTTTTTTAGGGTAAATTAGTTATTGATTTATGACCGAATTGAATATATTATAGTAACAGACTTTTTTGGGAGATTAAGGAGGAAGCAGTTCGTGCTTGAAATAAAGAATAATGATCAGACAAGCGCTTGCCGTATGCTTGTTATAGGGGTAGGAGGAGCAGGTAACAACGCCGTGAACAGGATGATCGACGAAAAGATCGGTGGCGTTGATTTTCTTGCCGTCAATACGGATTCCCAGGCTCTTCAGCTCAGCAAGTCGCCCAGAATACTTCAGATAGGAAAGGACGGTCTCGGTGCCGGTGCAAATCCCGCAAAGGGGCAGAAGGCAGCCGAGGATTCCCAGGACGAGATAGCAGACGCACTGAAGGAAGTGGATATGGTCTTCGTCACCTGCGGTATGGGCGGAGGAACCGGTACCGGTGCGGCTCCGGTCATTGCGAAGATCGCCAAGGATATGGGTATCCTTACCATAGCGGTGGTCACAAAGCCGTTCAAGTTCGAGGGAAAGAAGAGGATGGAGAACGCCTTGAACGGTATCGAGCGGATGTCAGAGGGTGTTGATACCATGATAGTGATCCCCAATGAGAAGCTGAGAAGCCTTCCCAATAATGATGAGATGGACTTCAAGGAGGGGATGAAAAAGGCCGATGAGGTTCTTCAGCAGGCAGTGCAGGGCATTACGGATCTTATCGTTCATGCCGGAGATATAAACCTTGACTTTGCGGATCTTCAGACAGCTATGAAGGATAAGGGTGTCGCACACATCGGCATCGGTGCCGCAGACGGTGAGGAGAGGGCGAAGAAAGCCGTTCAGCAGGCTGTTGAGAGCCCGCTTCTCGAAACAACCATCAAGGGTGCAACGGATGTTGTAGTAAATGTTTCAGGTCATGTAACATTGAAGGATTCCGAGATAGTCGGAGATTATATACAGGAGATAACAGGCGAAGACGTAAATGTGATCTACGGTGTTTATATAGATGAGTCCAAGGGCGACCTTATGCAGGTTACGGTCATCGCTACCGGGATGAAGGATCCCGGCACTGCGGTTCCGCAGCAGGGCAGGGCACCTCTTACAATGGGTCAGGGAAACAAGGTCTATCCGGAATTTATGCAGGATACGAAGAATCTGATCCCCACACCGCAGGTGGTGGTTCCGCGGCCTCCTATCGGAACGGGTTCTCTCAATATTTCCACTCCCGGCAGTATTCCGGTTGCGCCGGTTCAGCCACAGCAGCCGCAGCAGCCTTATGAATCCCTGAGGAGACCGGGAGGAAGGAAGACGATAGACGTGCCTGATTTCCTTAACAGGTCAAAGAAGAAGTAGGAATAGAATATGAAATGTCCGTTTTGTTCTCATGAAAACACAAGGGTCATTGATTCGAGGCCTGCCGATGAAAACAATTCCATAAGGCGCCGACGTATCTGTGACGAGTGCGGGAAGCGGTTTACCACCTATGAAAAGGTGGAGACCATACCCCTTATGGTAATAAAGAAAGATAATAACAGAGAAACCTATGACAGGGAAAAGATAGAACACGGAGTGCTGCTCGCCTGTCATAAGAGACCGATCCCGGCGGAACGGATAACGAGTCTGGTGGACGAGGTTGAGACCGAGAT
Organism: uncultured Lachnospiraceae bacterium; assembly: GCA_947167135.1. Taxonomy (GTDB): domain Bacteria; phylum Bacillota; class Clostridia; order Lachnospirales; family Lachnospiraceae; genus NK4A144. The sequence continues at coordinate 46,610 of CAMVGV010000013.1, read as the reverse complement.
CTTCAATATAGGAGACAGGGAGATACCTTCCTCGGTCATAGGGGAGCTGGTGATGAAGAAGCTTAAGGATCTGGAGGCGGTTGCCTATGTGCGCTTTGCTTCCGTGTACCGGGAATTTAAGGATATAAATTCATTTATGGAGGAATTAAAGAAGGTGCTGCAGTAGCGGCACCTTTTTTCGGATACTGAAGTGTTTATAGAGAGATTTTACCCGGAAACATATGCCCGTTCAGCCTATGATGTGGATTATGACTCCCTACGGAAGTCCGGAATAAGGGGGATCATTTTCGACATTGACAATACTCTTGTGCCCCATGGTGCACCCGCCGACGGTAGGGCAAAGGAGCTGTTTAAGAGGCTGCATTATATGGGCTTCAGATGCCTTCTTCTGTCAAATAACAGGGAAAAGAGGGTGAAGAGCTTTGCAGATAGCGTAAAATATACGGATTATATTTATAAGGGGAATAAGCCCTTAAAGAGCGGCTTCATTGAGTCAATGAAAAGGATGCGGACACTGCCGTCATCCACGGTTCTTATCGGAGACCAGCTGTTTACCGATGTCTGGGGCGCGAAAAGGTGCGGGATCAGGAGTATCCTCGTTCAAAGGATCAATAACAGGGAAGAGATACAGATAGTTATAAAGAGATTTTTTGAAAGCATAGTTCTTTACTTTTATTTTAAGGACAGGAACAGGAAAGGGAAGGACGGGAGATGATTGACGCAGGCACGGAGGTATGCGCTCTTCTGGGAGATCCGGTGGAGCATACCCTTTCGCCCTTTATCCATAACAGTCTCGCTGAGTATGAGAAGGTCAATTCCGTGTATACCGCATTCAGGGTAAACCGCGGGGATACCGGGACTGTACTTAAGGGGGCATATGCTATGGGGATAAGGGGCTTTAATGTAACTGTTCCCCATAAGGAGGATGTGATAGCGTATCTAAGTGATATAGACCGGAATGCGTCTGAGATCGGTGCGGTGAATACCCTCTGCCTTAGCGGCGGGGGTTATAAGGGCTACAATACCGATGCAGCCGGGTTTATACGGGAGCTCAGGGAGTGCGGCTTTGATATCCGGGGAGAAGAGGTCATAATGATCGGAGCCGGGGGAGCCGCAAACGCGGTACTTAACGCTCTGTACTCGCTCGGAGCCGGAGGGGTCTATATACTGAACCGTTCGGTGAAAAAGGCGGAGGAAAAATTCGGGTCGGATAAAAGGAATAAGATACTTTCACTAAGTGATCACGGAAAAATAGAGGGTGAAGGGTATTTCTGCGTCCAATGCACAAGCGTGGGACTTTATCCGGACAACGAAAGGGCACCCATAGAAGATGAGAGCTTTTTTAAGAAGATAAACCGCGCCGTGGATATAATATATAATCCCTCCGAGACGGCCTTTATGAAGCGGGTTAAAAGGAACGGGGGAAGGGCGGTAAACGGCCTCGATATGCTGCTGTTTCAGGCAGTTGAGAGCTTTAAGCTGTTCCATGCTAAGGATGTCAGTGAGGAAAGCATAGATTTGGTGCGGAAAAAGCTGAAGGAAAGGGTATACAAAGGAAGCTGATGGGAAGGATAATACTGGAGGGCTTCATGGGAAGTGGAAAGAGTACATACGGACGTATCCTTTCAAGGGAGTTCCTGCTTTCTTTTGAGGATACGGATAAGGAGATAGAAAAGGCGGAGGGAAGCAGTATCAACGTAATTTTTGAAAAGCACGGAGAGGAATATTTCCGGGATCTGGAAACCTCCTACCTAAGGAAATTAAGCAGATCGGACATCTGTAAGGACGGCGTGGTCTCCCTTGGCGGCGGGATGCCGGTAAGGGAAGAAAACCGGAGGCTTTTAAGGGAATGCGGAACGGTGGTATATATAAGGGCGTCCCGTGAGCTCTTGAAGGAAAGGCTTCGGGAAAGGTCGGCAAAGCGTCCCTTATTAAAGGGTGAAAACGTCGATGAAAAGGTGGATTCACTGATGGATAAAAGGGAGGAACTCTACCTTGATGCAGCGGATCACGTTGTGGATATAGACGGTAAGGAAATCTATGAGGTCGTAAACGAGCTTAAAAGGATATACAACAGAGGGAGAAAAGGCCATTGAAGATATTGGTTATAAACGGACCCAACTTAAATTTTCTCGGTATAAGGGATAGGAAGATCTACGGCAGCGAAAGCTATGAAGGACTTGTGATGATGCTTCATGAGTATGCCGGTAAAATGGGTATTTCCGTAGAGTGCTTCCAGTCAAACCATGAAGGCGCCATCATAGACAGGATACAGGAGGCCTATTCTGACGGAACAGACGGGATAGTGATAAATCCCGGGGCTTATACCCATTACAGCTATGCGATAAGGGATGCCCTGGATTCCTATCATACCATACCGAAGGTTGAGGTCCATATTTCGGATATCAGCGCCAGGGAGGAGTTCCGCAGGATATCGGTGGTATCCCCGGTATGCGACAAAACCGTGATAGGAGAGGGTCTGAAGGGCTATATCCATGCCGTGGACTTCATTATCGGCTACCAATAAGGATAAATGTGCCTGAAAATCCTTGAATTATTTTTATCTTTGGGGTACAATATTTTCTGCTTTATTGAAAGCGGATGTTTAAGAGAGTTTATTCAGGAGGTTTTTAATGGTATCAGCAGGTGATTTCAGAAACGGCCTTACACTTGAGATCGAGGGAACCGTATATCAGATAATTGAATTCCAGCATGTTAAGCCCGGCAAGGGTGCGGCTTTTGTCAGGACAAAGATAAAAGACATAATCAACGGCGGAGTTGTGGAAAAGACCTTCCGGCCTACGGAGAAATTCCCCACAGCGCGTATTGACAGAAAGGATATGCAGTATCTGTACGCTGACGGAGATCTTTATAACTTTATGGATCCCGAATCATACGAGCAGATTTCCATAGGTAAGGATATCGCAGGGGATGCGATGAAGTTTGTCAAGGAAAACGAGGTTTGCAAGGTTAATTCCTATAACGGATCTGTATTTGCGATCGAGCCTCCGATTTCCGTAGAGCTTGAGATTACCGAGACAGAGCCCGGCTTCAAGGGAGACACCGCTACCGGTGCCACAAAGCCCGCCATTGTAGAGACCGGGGCTCAGGTTATGGTTCCTCTTTTTGTAAATCAGGGTGACAGGATAAAGATAGATACAAGAACCGGAGAGTATTCATCAAGAGCCTGAGTCTTTGAGACTTTATACTTTCTTATTCGCTTCTAAGGAACTGTGATTTTTTCCGTTATGCGGGTATTCTCGTGCCCGCATGGCGGATATCCGGGAGTATTTCATTTTTTCACCGTATTGAACATCTGAATAGTCAGGTAATAATTTCTTTTCTGCCCGCTGGCAGATCCTTTGGCGTTTTCCGCCATATTGTTTCATTCAGGTATCCATTATTAAAAATAGATATTCGGCAGAGGCCGGGAAAGGAGAAGAATATGGATATGCAGCTTATGTTTAAGGAAAGGAGCCCGGAGTATTTTGTTATGGATTTTGAGGGCTTCAGGGAGGAGGTCATACAGGATATTCTGGAGATCTGCGGCAATGAATTCGTTGTTGAAAAAAGAGATGTGGTCAAGAATAACGGCGTAGGGATGTCAGGTATTTCGATCACCGGTCCGGGAGAAACGGTCTTTCCCACGATCTATCTGGAGACCCTCTTTGACGAGTACAGGAAGGGAAAAATGAACGTAAAGGAGGCGGTGAATGAGATACTCCGGGTCTACGCAAGGGAGAAGACCGGGAACGGCGTGGATATGTGTTATCTGACCGAATTCGACAGAGTTAAGGACAAGCTTATATTCAGGCTTATCAACGCGGAAAAGAACGAGGTGCTGCTAAAGGATATCCCCCACAGGAGGTTCCTTGATCTGGCGGTTATCTACACCGTTTATATTGACGATGTTTTTGACACCGCGGGAAATGTGACCGTGAGAAACGACCTGATGGAAAAGTGGGGAGTTAATGAGGAGGATCTCTATATCCTCGCGGTAAAGAATACGCCGAGGATAAAAATGCCGGTAATAAAGGAGCTCGGAGAGATGATAAGGGAGCTGGTTGATATGGGAGATTACACTGACTCCGGAGAGTATATTATAGGAGAGGGAAGGATGAAAATGTATGTCATCACAAACAGAGACAGATATTACGGTGATTCGATAATTCTGTATCCGGGGCTTCTGAATGACATACGCGATACTCTTGATACCGATTTTTTCCTGCTTCCCTCATCGGTGCACGAATTCATCATTGTCCCGGATTACGGGGAAATAGGGAGGAATGAACTTTCCGAGCTTGTAAAAAGCGTCAACGAGTCCTCTGTGGAAGCCGAGGATTTCCTGTCTGATAACATATATCTTTATAAAAACAGCATGTTGGATATCTGTTCATAAAAAGCACGCATCATTGTTTTTTCCGGAATAATACAGATCTTCGGACAGTGAGAACAGGCAAATACGCCCTGTCCGGAACGGCACTTTGGGGTATGCCTCTGTGATCGCTGTCTGAAGATTATGTTTGATTATGATTTAAAGCTGTGGTATTATCTTTGATACGTTAGGTTTTTTTTCAGAGATTTTTTTGCGTTTGTAGCTCAGCTGGATAGAGCACAGGCCTCCGACGCCTGGTGTCAAGGGTTCGAATCCCTCCAAACGCATTTTCGTAAAGAACAGAGACTGCTTAAAGAAGCGGTAGAAAACAGTGAAACGAGAGGAGCGGCATAGACAGGAAATGAAAAAAAACGGGGCTGAAGATATAAAAGAGTTTATCATTGACCATTATCAGTATTTTGCGGTGGGCGTTCTTTTTGTGGTTCTTGTGGTGGTATTGGTGGTATTCAGTATCCGAAGGAAGGATTCCGATAAGAGCAAGGAGGTCGCAGCCACAGAGAAGACAGAGGATACCGATTCCCTGGGGACAGAGCCTATACCTGTGCCGGAGAGCGCAAAGCTGGAACAGAATGCCTATGAGGATATCAATTCCTTCTTTAATGAATATTATGATGCGGTTGCCGAGGGCGATACCGACAAGATGGCTGAAATGGGGAATACCCTTGATGAAGAGGACAAGGCAAAGATCCAGGTGAAGGCCGGATATACCGAGGACTATGAGAATATGTCCTGCTATACAAAGCCCGGTCCAGAGAGCAATTCCTACATTGTATTTGTATATTATGAGATCAAGTATAAGAATATTGATTCGCTTGCACCCGGGCTTTCCACCTTCTATCTCTGCACGAATGCCGACGGATCCTACTACTTAAAGGATATTGGTTCCCTTCCACAGAACATGAAGGATTATATCACGGAGATCGCGAACCAGAGTGATGTCCAGAACCTTCTTGCGGAGGTTGACAAGCTTTATGCCACAAATACCGAATCAGACCCCACTCTTGCGGCATTTATGGATTCACTCCAGACCAAGTCGGAATCTGCTGCGGCAAAGGTACGTGACAACGGCGGTACCGCAGAAGAGGTGGCGGAAGAACATGCCACTGATAACGGAGCCGAGGTACGCGTAAAGACCACAGATGCCGTTCGTATCCGTTCCGGAGCTACAACGGAAGAGGATAATGTCATCGGACAGGCGGCTGCGGGAGATACCTTTGTACGGGTGAGCGAGGACGGCGAATGGAGCAAGATCAAATATAAGGACGGTGAGGCTTATATCAAATCCGAGTTCCTGACTACCGCAGAGGGTGATACCGTTGTGAGCGGAGAGGTTCAGACTGCGGAGGGAAATCAGGACGGAGAGGAAGCTGCGGCTCCCGCACCTGCGGCTGAGACCGCAGCCAGCGGAAAGATCACCGTTAATGAAGCCGTTACCATAAGAAGCGGGGCAAGTACGGACTCCAGCAAGCTCGGCAGTGCCTATAAGGGTGATAAGTATGAGCTCACAGGAGAGACCGACGGGTGGTACAAGATAAACTACAACGGCCAGGCAGCATACATAAAGAGTGATTATTGTACTAAGAATTGATGGTAATTGACAATTCCGGACTTGTGTTTTATTATTTTTGAGGCAAAGGCGCCTATAGGATGCAGGGAAGCTCTGCATTGCTTTGGGCGCTTTTTATTTTTAATTAAGGAGGAAGATCGTAATGTCCTATGTTGATGAAGTTTTCGAGGCACTGAAGAAAAAGCACGCCGGAGAGGATGAGTTCCTTGAGGCCGCCGAAAGGGTCATAGAGACCATCAAGCCGGCGGTTGAGGCAAATGAGGAGGCTTACAGGAAAGCAGCTCTTTTGGAAAGGCTCGTGGAGCCGGAGAGGATAATAACCTTCCGTGTTCCCTGGACCGATGACAGCGGGAAGAACCACGTTAATCTTGGCTACAGGGTACAGTTTAATTCCGCTATCGGACCCTATAAGGGAGGACTCCGTTTCCACCCTTCAGTTAATCAGTCTATTCTTAAGTTCCTTGGATTTGAGCAGATTTTTAAGAATTCCCTTACCGGACTTCCCATAGGCGGAGGAAAGGGCGGATCTGATTTTGATCCCAAGGGAAAGAGTGATGCAGAGGTTATGAGATTCTGCCAGAGCTTTATGACCGAGCTCTTCAAGTACATAGGCGCTGACGAGGACGTTCCCGCCGGAGATATCGGAGTAGGCGGAAGAGAAGTGGGATATATGTACGGACAGTATAAGAGGATAACCGGACTCTATGAGGGCGTTCTCACAGGAAAGGGTCTTTCCTTCGGAGGTTCCCTTGCACGTCCCGAGGCTACGGGCTACGGTCTTGTTTATATTACCGATGAGATGGTACGTAATGCCGGAAAGAGCCTCAAGGATGCCACCGTTGTTATATCCGGATCCGGGAACGTGGCACAGTATGCAACACAGAAGGCTGAACAGCTTGGTGCAAAGGTAGTTACCTTATCAGACTCCAACGGATATATCTATGATCCGGACGGGATCAAGCTTGACGTGGTATTTGAGATAAAGAACGTTAAGAGGGGCAGGATAAAGGAGTATGTGGAGAAGGTTCCCACAGCGAAGTACTTCGAGGGTGAGAGACCCTGGGGTGTCAAGTGCGACATCGCTCTTCCCTGCGCCACACAGAATGAGATCAACGGGGAGGATGCAAAGAAGCTTATCGAAAACGGCTGTTGGGCTGTTGCGGAGGGCGCAAATATGCCCAGTGATGCGGATGCCATTGATGCCTATCTCAAAGCCAAGATTCTCTATATGCCCGGAAAGGCTGCAAATGCAGGCGGCGTAGCAACGTCAGCTCTTGAGATGAGCCAGAACTCCGAGAGACTTTCCTGGACCTTTGAAGAGGTGGACGGAAAGCTCAAGGACATAATGGTTGGTATCTATCATAAGGTTGCCGAGGCTGCAAAGAAGTACAGCTATGAGACGGACTTCGTGACCGGCGCAAATATCGCAGGCTTTGAAAAGGTGGCCGATGCCATGATGGCACAGGGAATGGTATAAGGATTAGAATTTAAGAAACCGAAAATGCTGAAAACCGCCTGTATTCCGGAGATACAGGCGGTTTTTTGACTCCCCCCGGAGGTCAATGCCCCGGGGGATTGTTTTTACAATAATGAATACCCGAAACCGTTACAGATAGCGTCAACGGGGATATTTGACTGGCAGAGCGGGCACTTGTCGGGCTCGAAGCTTTTGTACTCCGGGAGATCCCTCGGGGAGTAAAGGGAACGGATGGGAATATCCGCCACCTGTGTTGCAAGAGAGAAGATGGCGGCAACGCCCACAACCTCGCCTCCGTAGAAATTAACTGTTCTTACCGCGCTGTGCAGAAGGGAACCGGTTGAAGCCGAGTCAATGAGCACCAGAACCTTTTTGCTCTTTATCATATGCTTATTGTTTTCTCTGAACATGATCTGGCCGCTGGTATTATACTCGGGGCTTGTTATGTACATGGTCTGGTGGGCATTTGCGGATAGGACTCCTGCCTTTGTAAGCCTGTCCGCGAGATACGAGCCCACAACCTCCATATTATCAAGACAAAGTATGGTATCTATGACATTGGTGGAGAAATAAAACTCCGCAAGCTCTTCTCCCGTAGCCCGGGCTTCTCTCTGACGGGATTTCATATCGCTCAGATCCATATAGAAATTAACGTGGGATTTCGGAGTGATGAAATGACCCGGAATATAACGTAGTACCACGTCCTTATTTCTGTGAAAATCGATCTTTTTGTAAGCCTGCATTGCCTGCCCTCCTTATGCTGTGATTTACTGTGAGCCGGAGTTCTGTCCGCCCCGTATCTTTCCGGGCGGAGACAGACGCCTCTGATACCTGAATATTATACCATAATGCAGTAGAAAAGGGTATTGGCATATTTTAATTTTTTTGTTATACTCTTTTTTTGTGGGGTTATATGCTTGTAACTCCCGCCTATTCTTAAAGGAGGATTAGTTATGAAAAAGAAGTTTGTTAGTTTATTACTGGCTGCCGTCTTTACTTCCACGATGCTTCTTTCGGCTTGCGGAAACAATTCCGGCGGAGCGACCATTGAGACTGTAACGGAGGAAGCTCCTGCGGCTGAAGAAAAGGCCGAGGCTCCCGCAGAGGATGCGGCAGCGGATGCAGCAGATACAGCCGCAGAGGCTGACAGCGACAGTGCGGCGGCAGAGTCTGAAGGCTCCGATGATTACCACATCGGTATCGTTACCGGTTCGGTTTCACAGTCCGAGGATGACAGAAGAGGTGCAGAGGCTTTCCAGGCAAAGTACGGAGAAGACAGGGTTATTCTCGCAACATATCCCGACAACTTTACCGAAGAGCTGGAGACCACCATTCAGACCATCGTTAACCTTTCGGATGACGAGAAGATGAAGGCCATCATCGTTAACCAGGCCATTCCCGGAACCACCGAGGCCTTCCGTCAGATAAAGGAGAGGAGACCCGACATCCTCTGCATCGCAGGAGAGAGCCACGAGGATCTTCCCGAGATCGGAAGCGCGGCAGACCTTGTATGTAATAATGACTTTGTGGCAAGAGGATATCTAATTATCCGTACCGCCCACGAGCTTGGCTGCGATACATTCGTACATATCTCATTCCCCCGTCACCTTTCATACGAGACCATGAGCCGCCGTGTAGCCATTATGAAGGCTGCCTGCGAAGAGTTCGGTATGAAGTTTGTGATGGAGTCGGCTCCCGATCCCACAACTGACGTGGGTGTACCCGGTGCACAGGCTTATATTGCAGAGCACGTTCCCGAGTGGGTTGAGAAGTACGGCCAGAATTCAGCATACTTCTGTACCAATGATGCACACACAGAGCCCCTTTTACGCGGACTTATCGAGAACGGCGGATACTTTATCGAGGCAGACCTTCCTTCACCTCTTATGGGCTATCCCGGAGCTCTGGGACTTGACCTTACTGAGGAAGCGGGAGACTTCGAGAAGATCCTTGCCAAGGTTGAGAAGGCGGTTGTTGAAAAGGGCGGCGCAGGCAGATTCGGAACCTGGGCATTCTCATACGGCTACACCGTTTCAGCAGGTCTTGCACAGCACGCTATGAACGTTATCGACGGAAAGAGCGAGCTTGCGGATATAGATGACATCTCTGCGGCATACGAGGTATTCTCACCCGGAGCAGCATGGAACGGATCCAATTACACCAATGCTGAGACCGGAGTAAAGGCTGACAATACCTTCCTTATCTATCAGGATACCTACATCATGGGAGATCCCGGAAAGTACATGGGTTCAACCGAGGTAGAGGTTCCCGAGAAGTACTTTACTACGAAGTAATTCAGTATACAGCCGCTTATATCTCAGATTGAGATGCCCACGCCACTTAGCAAAGCACAGGCGGGGCGGGACTTGAAATAAGCGGATAACGGATCAGAGTGGGGAGACTTAAGGTCTCCCCACATTTAAGGATATAAGACAGAAAGGTTGTTTTGGAAGAAATGGATAATGCACCTCTTCTTGAAATGCGCAATATAAAGAAGGACTTCTTCGGCAATCAGGTCTTAAGCGACATCAATCTCACCCTTAAGGAGGGAGAGGTCATAGGACTTGCAGGAGAGAACGGTGCAGGTAAATCTACGCTGATGCGTATACTTTTCGGTTCCGATGTGATAAGGGAAACGGGAGGATACGGCGGCGAGGTTCTGATACAGGGAGAAAAGGCGGACTTTCAGTCACCTTTTGATGCGATAGAAGCCGGTATCGGAATGGTACATCAGGAGTTTTCACTGATACCCGGATTTACTGCAACGGAGAACATCTTATTAAACCGGGAATCAAAGAAAAAAAGCGTATTATCAGAACTGTTCAGCGACCGTATGGATACGCTTGACAGAAAAGACATGGAAAGACGCGCCGCTGAAGCGATTCAGAAAATGGGCGTTAATATAGATAGCAGCATGCTTATAAACAACATGCCTGTCGGACATAAGCAGTTTACGGAGATCGCAAGAGAGCTGTCAAAGGAGCAGTTGAAGATACTGATACTTGACGAGCCCACAGCTGTCCTTACGGAGAAGGAGGCGGAGGCTCTCCTTGATTCCATAAGGGGAATGTCCAAACGCGGGATCGCCGTTATTTTTATTACCCACAGGCTCCATGAGATACTGGAGGTCTGTGACAGGGTCGTCGTAATGAGAGACGGAGTCGTAGTGGGAGATGACCCTGCCTCCGAAACAAGCGAGGCAAATATCACAAAGCTTATGGTGGGCCGTGAGGTTTCCATAGAGCGGGTGTCAGCTGAGAGTGAAGAGAAAAAGTCTGAAGAAAATGAAAAAAATGCTGACATAATCTTATCAATAAAGAATCTCTGGGTTGATATGCCCGGAGAGACCGTCAGAAACGTAAGTCTGGATGTTATTGACGGAGAGATCCTCGGTATCGGAGGACTCGCAGGTCAGGGAAAGCTTGGTATCCCGAACGGCATAATGGGTCTTTATGATGCCGGGGGAAAGGTGGTATTCAACGGCCAGGAGATCCCTCTTAATTCTCCCAGGAAATGTCTTGATGCCTCCATTGCCTTCGTATCGGAGGACAGAAGAGGAGTGGGTCTTCTGCTGGACGAGAGTCTGGAATGGAACATATCCTTCCCTGCGATGCAGGTACAGAATAAATTCCTGAAAAAGTACCTCGGAGGTCTCATCACCTGGCGTGATGACAGGGCTATACATGAGGTTACAAAGAAGTATATAGACGAGCTGCAGATTAAGTGTACCGGAACAAGGCAGAAGGCAAAGGAGCTTTCGGGAGGGAACCAGCAGAAGGTATGTCTTGCAAAGGCCTTCGCTCTCGGACCGAAGCTTTTATTTGTAAGTGAGCCCACCAGAGGCATAGATGTGGGTGCGAAGAAGCTGGTACTGGAGGCCTTGAAAAGCTTTAACAGGGATAACGGGGTCACGGTAGTCATGATCTCTTCTGAGCTTAATGAATTAAAGGCGACCTGCGACCGTATCGCCATTGTTTCCGGAGGAAGGATAGCGGGGACACTTCCCGCAACAGTTCCTGTGGAGGCGCTTGGTACGCTTATGATAAGTCAGGTTGTGTAAGGTAAGGATAAGATACTATGGAAGAAAACAGTATAAATTCAAGTGGAAGAATAAAGGGCTTTGTCCAGGACTTTGGGCTCCCGAGGCTTATAATAACGGGCTTTCTGATCCTTTTATTGATCATCGCACCGATAGTCGGAGCCGATCTTCCGACACAGATCTCAAATATCATTAACCGTTTCAGCTGGAACGGAATACTGGTGCTTGCAATGGTGCCTATGGTCCACTCCGGCTGCGGCTTAAATTTCGGACTCCCCTTAGGGATAATATCCGGGCTTCTCGGTGCAACGATATCCATAGAGCTTGGCTTTACCGGACCCCTATCATTCTTTATGGCGGTTCTTATTTCGACGCCCTTCGCTCTTGTTTTCGGTTCGCTCTACGGCTGGCTCTTAAATAAGATAAAGGGCGGAGAGATGATGATAGCCACTTATGTGGGCTTCTCATCGGTGTCCTTAATGTGTATGATGTGGCTTTTACTTCCTTATCACAGTCCCAATATGGTCTGGGGTATGGCAGGAAAGGGTCTCCGTACCACCATAAGCCTGGAGGGTTATTATAAGGAGGCACTTGCGGACATCCTTCAGATAAATATCGGGAATCTGATGATACCCACAGGAGCCATCCTTTTCTTTGCACTTCTCGCCTTCTTTATGTGGGCCTTTCTCCACACAAAGACGGGGACAGCTATGACGGCCGTGGGCTCCAATCCGGATTTCGCAAGATCGGCGGGAATAAATGTAGATAAGATAAGACTCATATCAGTAGTTATGTCAACCTGGCTTGCAGCGATCGGAATACTGGTCTACGAGCAGGGCTTCGGCTTTATCCAGCTTTATATGGCTCCCTTCTATATGGCTCTTCCGGCGGTTTCCGCGATCCTTATAGGCGGAGCCTCCGTAAACAAGGCATCCATAATGAATGTGGTCATCGGAACCATTCTGTTCCAGGGAATAGTCACAATGACACCTACCGTAATGAACAATATGATACATCTCGATATGAGTGAGGTTATAAGGATAATCGTTTCCAACGGAATGATCCTCTACGCTCTCACAAGAAAGACGGAGGGATCAAAATGAATAAGATGAATCTAGGTGATATATTCAGACGCTTCTCCGTTCCTTTGATGTTTGTCCTTATCTGTGCGGTGTGTGCTCCGATATCAGGGCTTTCACCAAGCTATCTCGCAAACGAGATAGTGACACGTATGGGCAGGAATGCTTTTCTTATCCTTAGTCTCCTGATCCCCATAATGGCGGGAATGGGACTGAATTTCAGTATGACCCTAGGTGCCATGGCAGGAGAGATCGGACTTATCCTCGTATCCGACTGGCAGATAGTCGGAATCCCCGGAATGGTTCTTGCCATGATAATCTCCATCCCGATCTCGGCTCTTCTCGGGCTTTTCTGCGGAAAGGTCCTCAATATGGCCAAGGGCAGGGAAATGATCACGAGCTACATAATAAGCTTCTTTATAAACGGTATCTACCAGCTGGTGGTGCTCTACCTCATGGGACCGGTGATACCGATAAAGCACAGCAACATCAAGCTTCCAAGGGGCTACGGTATCAGAAACACGGTCTCACTTCTCAGTATGAGACAGAAGCTTGACAATCTGATACCTCTCACAATAGCCGGGGTAAAGATCCCCGTTGCCACCTTTATAGTTGTATTCCTGCTCTGCCTTGTGATCATCTGGTTCAGAAAGACGAAGCTCGGACAGGATATGAGAGCAGTGGGACAGGATATGGAGGTCTCAAAGGATGCCGGAATAAACGTTGAGGGTACCAGGATCATTTCAATGGTGATATCCACTGTATTTGCCGGCGTGGGTATGATAATATATCTTCAGAATATGGGAAATATCGCAACCTACAGCTCCCACTCCCAGATAGGAATGTTCTGTATCGCGGCTCTGCTGGTGGGTGGTGCTTCCGTTGACAAGGCTTCAATAGGAAACGTATTCCTTGGCATAATCCTTTTCCACACCATGTTTATCGTGGCGCCGAAGGCCGGAACGGTCATCACGGGTGATTCCATGATAGGAGAGTACTTCCGCGTATTCGTTTCATATGCGGTAATCACGGTAGCTCTAATCATGTACGAAACAAATAAGAGAAAGAATAAGAGCAGGGCCGGTGAGGAGCTGGCCCGGGCGCAGGAGGAAGAAAATGAAGGGGCAGCCTGATAAAAAAAGAATTCTGATCCGCATAGCTGCCATCATTGTTGTGGCTGCTGTCGCTGCGGCTATGTTTGTCATAGGAAGGGGTCATACTGTATACTTTGATAATAAGGTTCTGGAATACAATGGAAAGGAATACAAAGGACCATACAGCATCGAGGTTCAGGTTGACGGAGAAAAGGTCGCAAAGCTAAAGGACGGAGAGCGAGGAATGGCTCCCACCATGGGACAGAATTTTTCCATGGATCTTATCATAAAAGAGGAAAAGGGCGGAGAAGAGAAGAAACTGAGAGCAGCTCTTCCTCTCCCCTACAATATGGACGGCATCATTATAAATCTTCCGGCGCTCTTAAACGGGCTTCCGCAGGATGCATATATGTCGGAATTCATCCCCACTCCCTCTGATGAGGAGCTGGAGGATGAGGAGGTCGTCACCGATGAAATGGAAGGACTTATGAATTTCGGTGAAGAGGGAGAAGAGCAGTAGTCTTTATTTATGTAAAGATCCTTAGGAAAGGAGGCAGAAGAGATGAAGAGGATAAAGATTTCCGTTTTTTTGGGGCTGACGGCTCTTGCCACCCTGCTTTTATCGTGGGCGGTTTTTGCCGCAGATGTGCATGTGACCTATGTGACCCCGAAGGGTCTTTATACGGTGGCAGCCCCTGCAGGCTCCAATATGACCTGGATGGGACCCACGGATATCAATGTTGACGGCTATGCCTTCTGCGGCTGGGATGTTTCCCTTGCAAATGTAAAGCAGGACACGGTTACGAAAGCGGTTTATCTTCCTAAGGGCGGAACCACCGAGACAGCTGATATCTGTTATACCTGGCAGACCCTTCCTTCGGGAGTTTTGAGCTATTCCAATGTTACGAGTGCGACCCTGCCCAAGGAGACCGCAAACTTAAAGAATGTTCCGACTCCTATGGAAAAAACCGGTCCCCTTACCGCTGCACAGGTGATCGCCTTAAATCCCGTGGGGATTCCCGGAAAAACCTGTGTGGTAAAGTGGTATAACGGCTCCACCGGGGAGCTCTGGAAGGCTGATGTGGTTCGTTACGGTGATTCACTTCCACAGCCCGAGGATCCCTGCATAAACGGACTTGAATTTACCGGATGGGACGGCAGCTGGACCAATATTACCGAGGACCGTAATATCGTAGGAAGCTTTTATAAGAATTACAAGGTAAAGTATATCTGTGAGGTATGCGGAGAGACCCTGGGAGAGGTCATGATACGTGAAAACGACGAGGTTCCCAGATTCCCGAGACAGCATATTTTACATGACCATAATAAAGAGGACCATCACTTCAAGGGCTGGTTTGACCCCGTCCTTCAGAGTGACGGATACACGGTGGTCGTACTTGCGGACTATGACCATATCGAGCGTCATAAGGACTACGGTATAGCCAAGGATGAAGAGGTAGACGAAAATTCCAAATATAACCGTGAAGAAAAAGACTGACGAGCGGCCCATATTTGTAATAGGACATAAAAACCCGGATACGGATTCCGTATGTGCGGCAATCGCCTATGCGGAATTAAAGCGGCAGATAAGCGGAAAGAACTATATAGCGGCGCGCTGCGGACATCTGAATGAGGAAACACATTATGTGCTTGACCGTTTCGGTGTGCAGCCGCCGGTGTATATTACGGATGTCCGTGCCCAGGTCCGGGATATGGATATGCACACCTTGTACGGGGATTCTGCCCTTCTGTCTCTTAATAAGGCCGGAGAATTGATGCATGAAGCTGACGTTGTGACACTCTGTATCACAGAAAACGGGAAACTGTCGGGCATCGTTACCTCCGACGACATAGTAAGGGCCTATATGGATGCCTACGACGACAGGGTGCTTTCAAAGGCCCGTACCCCTTACGAGAATATCATAGAGACGCTTGACGGAAAGCTGATAGCCGGAGACAGCTCTTTCGTTATGGACTCCGGAAAGGTGGTCATAGCGGCCGGAAGCCCGGAGACCTTGGAGGATTCTATTGAAGAGGGGGACCTCGTGATCCTTGGAAACCGCTATGATACCCAGCTCTGTGCCATAGAAATGGGTGCCGGCTGCCTCATTATCTGTGACGGGGCAAGGGTTGCGGCCTCCATCACAAAGCTTGCGCTCGAAAAGGGAACCGGAATAATAGTAAGCCCCCACAATACCTTTACGGTTGCGAGGCTTATACACCAGAGTCTTCCCGTCAGCTTCATCATGAAAAGGGAGGGGCTGATCTCCTTCCGTATGGATGAATACATAGAGGATATCGAGCCCACCATGAAACAGATGAGACACCGCTATTTTCCCGTTCTGGATAAGAGGGACAATTTTGTCGGGATGATCTCCAGAAGGAATTTCATGGGGGTAAAAAAGAAGCAGCTGATCCTCGTTGACCATAATGAGAAGAGCCAGGCGGTACGCGGTATGGAGGATGCGGAGATCCTGGAGATAATAGATCACCACAGGCTCGGGACCGTAAATACCCTGTCGCCTGTATTTTTCCGGAACCAGCCCTTAGGTTCATCATCCACCATTATCTATGAGATGTATAATGAGCACAATGTAAGTATAAGCCCTGAGATCGCAGGACTCCTTCTTTCCGCCATTCTGTCGGATACCCTGATGTACAGGAGTCCCACCTGTACGGAAATAGATCGTATCGCAGGTGAGAAGCTTGCAGGGATCGCAGGTGTGGACCCCGTCAATTTTGCCCGGGAAATGTTCCGCGCGGGGGCAAATCTTGAAAAGAAGACTGCGGACGAGATCATCCGCCAGGATTTCAAGCGATTCTCCATAGGCGAAAAGACCATTGGAATAGGGCAGATCAATGCCATGGATACGGAGGAATTAAATAATATAAGGGAGAAGGTCCTTCCCGAATTTGCTAAGATGAGGGAAAAGACCGGACTCGATATGATATTCTTCCTTCTCACGGATATCATCGGGGAAAATTCCGAGGTGCTCTTTGACGGAAAGGATTCGGACTGGGTGATACAGAATGCCTTTACAGGTGTTCCCGAGGACGACAGGATAGCCATGCTTCCCGGAGTCGTATCCAGAAAGAAGCAGTTCCTGCCTGCCATACTGGAGGTTATGCAGGGCTGAGAAAGGGCAGTCACCAAACGAAAGGAAAAAAATAGTCACAGTATAGGACAGGGAGAAGAGCCTGCTTGTCGGCAATATGCCGGGGTACATTCTTAGGACAATCCGTATTTAATCAAAATGTGACTTTTGGCGTCCGAATCA
This sequence comes from uncultured Lachnospiraceae bacterium, assembly GCA_947167135.1. Classification (GTDB taxonomy): domain Bacteria; phylum Bacillota; class Clostridia; order Lachnospirales; family Lachnospiraceae; genus NK4A144. The sequence continues at coordinate 29,680 of CAMVGV010000013.1, read as the reverse complement.
TATAATGCAATCAGACGTTATTGAAGTCAGGATCAGTTTTCATTAAAACAAGACAGAGGGGAAAAGGGATGAAAAAAAAGAATATTCTGAGTAGCGTGAAGACAAAGCTTATAATAATCATTGTTCTTATCATGGCAATACCGCTATGCATATCCATATTGATAAGCTTTCTTCAGTCAACAAAGGAAGCGGAAAACAAGGTATCAGAGCTCAACACCGCACAGGTCAGGCTCGTGGAGCATGATTTCAGTGAGGTAGTGCAAAGGAACAAGGCGGTTATTGAGACCATAGCCGATTCCGTATCCGCAAGGAAGGTGCTCCTGGGAGAGCTTGATGTGGAGTCGGTAAAGGACTGGCTTGTGAAAACGGATGATGATCTGGGCGACGGTAATTCCTGTATAATCGCCAATAAGGACGGCATGCAGATCGTCCGTACCGTGGGTGATTGTGTGGATGTGTCTGACAGGGAATACTTTCAGAAGGCCAGGGATACGGGGGAGTTTTACGTATCGGACCAGAATGTAAGTAAATCCACCGGAGAACGTATATGTACCTTTATCGTTCCGGTATATGATCTTGACGGACAGTTCATAGGTACGGTTCAGAGGAATTATAATCTTACGGATTTTACGGATCTCGTAAAAGCCGAGGTCAGCGAAAAAAATCAGGATATCCTGATAGCCGATAATAAGGGTGACGTGGTGGCCCATAACAGGATCGACCTGGAGACCGGGGAAACAGAAAACCAGGCGGATCAGAGGTGGTATCTTGACAGCCGCGCGTCACTTGATGCAACGGGAGAGTACGAGGCTCCCTTTGACGGCATTAACTGGGTAATATCCTATCAGAGGGATCCCGTTACCGGCTGGGTTACGATGGTCGCAAGGGATAAATCGGTATCGATGGCGGGAGCAAGAAGCACGGCTCTTATGACACTTATCTTCGGACTTGTGATGCTCGTTGTAGCTGCAATAATAGCCCTGGTTCTTTCCAACTCGTTTACTGCCCCCGTTATGGAGCTTAACCGGGTGATTGCGAGGGTAAGTGACGGATATTTTGAAAGCATCACGGATGAGAAGTATATAAGACGCAAGGATGAATTCGGAGAGATCACTCATAATATGAATTCCCTTGTGGACAGATTGAGTACGGTCATTGCAGATATAAGAGGCGCATCCAGTACAGTCGGTGCACAGTCGGGTGATCTTGCGGATACGTCGGATCAGATTTCCGGCACAAGCGACGGAGTATCGGAAGCAGTACAGGAAATGGCAAAGGGTGCCACAGACCAGGCCGATACCGTACAGAAGGCTACCGAGAATATAGGGAATCTCTCGGATGCGATACAGAATGTGGCTGATAATGCGGAATCCCTTGCATCCGGAGCTTCAGAAATGGATGACGCATCACATAAGAGCGCGGAAGCACTTAAGAGGCTTTCGGCAAATATGGAAAAGATGGGCGCGGCTGTAAGAGACATATCTGCGACAATGCAGCAGACAAACGGTGCCGTAAAGACCGTAAACGAAAAGGTTGACGGTATCACGGGCATAGCTTCACAGACAAACCTTCTTGCGCTTAATGCAAGCATAGAGGCCGCAAGAGCCGGAGAAATGGGAAGAGGCTTTGCGGTAGTGGCAGAGGAGATAGGAAAGCTTGCCACGGAATCCGCCGAAACAGCTTCCGAGATAAGGGATGAGATGAGTCTACTTCTCACACATTCGGAGGATGCAACGAACAAAACGGCAGAGATATCCAGACTCGGCAATGAGGTTACGGCTGTTCTTTCCGAGACTGTGGAAGTCATAAACGGCCTTATAGAGAATGTATCGAAGACTGTTGACAGCGTAAACACGATCTCCGCTCTAACGGAGGAGTGTAATGCAAGTAAGGAGCAGATAGTAGATGCCATGAGTTCGCTTTCCGCCATTTCGGAAGAAAATGCGGCATCCACGGAGGAAACATCCGCTTCAATGGAGGAGCTTAATGCGACGGTTAACGTTCTCGCAGGGAGCGCTGACAGCCTGAGAGGCGTGGCTAATCAGCTGGAGGAGGAGCTCAGGTTCTTCAAGGAATAATGAGCTTAATTCACTTGACGGCTTATCGCTAAAAAAAGAGACCGGCACCGACCGGTCTCTTTTTCGGGTTTGCCCGCCATGGGCGGGCTCTAATGGGTGAAAGTCCCAAGTGTGCGTAGGCAACGACGAAGCACATAGCTGAACAGCAAGGGTGTCCGTCGCGAGGCGGAATCTGAAGGAAGCTGTAGGCAAACCCTTGGCCTGACGGACAGGAACCACATATAAGGCTGGGAAATACGGATAAGTCGGCCGGAAACGATGAAGTCCAAAAGTTGCTGGAAGTACCAGTAAATGTGGCAGGTAGATGAGGGGAAAGAGCGCGCACCTTAAGCGTGGAGGTCTCACAGGCGGTCTCATTAGCCGTAGTAACAACGAACTGTGAGAAGTCAGCAGAGCCCATAGTAGTGAAGAAGTCCCTGTAATGGGGATGGAGCGAAGGGGCGAACAATCAATCAGTTGAAGTACGTTCCACTTCGTAGCCGGAGCAACGTCTGTCCCTTAATCAGTTCGCTATCACATCAATGGATGAAAAGATAGACCGGGATATAGATGATAGCCCTCTGGTATAGTTAATCAGTCAGGTGTTTTCCGATGTAGCGGGACACCGCTATAATTAACTTAATAAGGGAGACGAGAGAGGGCTAAAGTGTTACTTGAACAACACCGGAAATTAAGCTATTATTGTTCAGGATTCACTGAAAAGCTAATGACTGATCTCTTGTTATTATAGAAGGCTGCTCAGTATACAAGGAAATATACTATGAAAAAGCAGAAAAAAAGACCATATCAAAACCTAAGATAATAGATATTTCTATTCCGGAAAACTACTGGCAGATCATCATAGTATTATTATCTTTGATTTTGTTCTCTCTTAATTTGGTAAGGATCTTTGACAATGTCTTCTGGGGTGACGAGGCTTTTTCCATAAAACTTATGAAAATGAGCATCCCGGAAATGCTGGAGGCCACTTCAAATGATGTTCATCCTCCTTTGAGTATTATGTTCCGGGTACTCCCTGCATAAATGTTAAGTCCGGTTTTAGTGATTTCAAGGATAATACTGCATATTATTTAGCGTGGAATAATGCCCTTTCCGATTCTGAAAATGCCTGGTTGTCAGATAATAAATATTCGGCAGAACTGATCATTTCCGACGGATTCCTAGGGAGTAATGGCTTCTACATCTACAGACTCATCCATAATAATTAGGATCTGTTCATAATATCGATCCGGAAAACACTGAAAATAGAAAAACTTATATCGAATCGACTTTCCGCGGTACCCCTTTAGTAACCCTTTGTTTAGTTTGTTTGAAGGTGGTGGCGCATTGCCCTATAATAATATCAATATGGAGGCAGCTAAAATGGACACACTGTGCGAAAGGATAAGGGTTTTACGAAAGATTTGCTGGCGCAGGCAGACTGGCTCTTGGTGTAGAAAAAGCCGGATTTAATACTATCGGACTTGTTGAATTTGATGCAGATGCATGTGATACTCTCCGGAAAAACCGTCCTTCATGGAATATTATTCATGATGATATAGCAAATATTTCATGTCTAGATCTTGAAGAATACTTCCATATAAAAAGGGTGATCTTGATCTTCTATCTGGTGGCGCTCCCTGTCAGGCATTTTCATATGCAGGCAAGCGTCTTGGCTTCGAAGATACAATGGGAACACTGTTCTACCATTATGCGGTTTTTTTGAAAAACTTTAGCCGAAAGTTTTTATGTTTGAGAATGTACGTGGATTATTAACTCATGATAGCGGAAAAACATATCAAACCATGCTTAATGTTCAAAATGTGATAGAATTCCCAAAAGAAAGAAGCCCCAAGTCCAGTAAACTCAAGGCTTCCAACTAATAACAAAGCTGCGGAAGATGGCGAAAGGTACGGTGGACCTTTCGCGGCCGCGAAAAGCCGTGCTGAAAGCGGAAGATGGGGTGAGGTGGAAATAGAAAAAGGTCCGGTGGACCTTTTTCCCACCGAACCGACCGACGAGGCATTTATGCCGAGGAGACCTTGAAGCCTGGGCTTCAAGGGACTCCTCGGCAGAAAAACAAAAAGGGTTAAGCCTTTCAGGCTAAACCCTTTTTGTTTTTCTGCGGAAGATGGGACTATTTCCGACTATGCCCATTTTATGCGGTTTCCCGGCGATTTTACATCACTTTTTACCACACTTTTACATTTTGGGAATGAATGCAGCGGGCTTTTAGGGCGTCCCGCTGCCGGATCTCATAAAACGATTTTAAGCCTTTCCATGGCTTTCCTTTTCGTATTATCTACCACATGCCCGTAAAGGTTCATAGTCAAACCATAATCGGAATGTCCCAGGATCTCCTGAAGGGTTTTAACGTCCATTCCTTGTTCTATGCAGCGGGTGGCAAAGGTAGCCCGGAAGCCGTGCGAAGTGAATTTTTCAATCCCTGTCCGCTTGCATATCCTGGCAATTTCCCGATCTGTCGGGGTAGCCATTAACAGCCCTCTTTCCGGTGCCTTGAAAATCCTTTCCGTGATTGATAAGACCTTATCGCCGTCAAGGATTCTGTTGATTTCCTTTTGATGTTCCAGCACTTCTTTTATATCATCATTCAGCGGGATCTTGCGCCGTCCGTGCCATGTTTTAGGATCATCCCCGATAATATACGCCCCGTTTTCCGTTTTTGTAATGGTACGCTCAATATTAATCATACCGCCGGAAATATCGGACATATACAGCGCCCCTATTTCACCGCAGCGCATACCGGTATAAACCGCCATTCTAAATACATCATAGTAAAATGAGCTTTCGGCCGCCTTGAAAAACGTTTCCTGTTCTTCCTGTGTCAACGCCCTGTGTATGGTATCCCTTGCAGCCCTTTCCGTCCGCTTTAATGATCTCACGGCAATGCATGGATTGTATTCCAGGCGTCGTTCTTTAACCGCTGTGTTGAAGATATGGGAAAGCACCGCTATTTTATCATTCACCGTTTGCGCCTTATTAGATCCACCCGCAAGTGTCCGCTGTACTTCCCTTATATCATCCGGGGTTATTTCCTTCAGTTTCATTTCGCCCAGCTTCAAGCCTGTCAAACTTATTTCGACCCCGGCGCATGATTCATACTGGAAATGCTGGCACCTTAATGTTGATTCTTTCACGGTGTCCCGGCGTGCTTCAGTCCATAACTCATGATACTGATTCAATGTCGGATTATCATGCTGCTCTTTCCGGCTTTCAAGCTCCTGGCGTTTTTCACGCTCTTTCTTTTCACATTCCTGGCGGGTATGTCCATAGACATAATAACGCCGTCAATTAAAAGTAAACGTAGATTGAATTAATCCGTCTTTTCTCATGCGTTCCTTCTTTCCCGTGGATGTGTTAAATTGTCAATGTACAATCAAAGATAGCCATTGACAGATTAACACGCTAATAAACCTCGTACAAGCTCCAAATTTCGATTTTTTGCCCTTGTGGTACAATTTCCCGGTAATGCACCTAAAAGCCCCCGTTTGGTCAAATCTGACGGGGCAGCGCTTAGAATACGCAGCGGGACTGTTGCGCCACTCCCAGGTGTCCCGCTGCCTTTACTCATTTTTGACTATATCTCTTTGCGCCGGATCCTTTTTTTATTTCTGTGTGATATTATCCCCTTGAAGGAGATTAACGGCATTCTTAAAACCTTCAGTAAAAGCCTGTTTCTCCAGCTCGTAAATAAATTCACTCATAATCTCCCAGTTTTCCGCTTCACCCCCGGGCATCAAAGAGAATATCTTTTCTTCAAGCCGTTCCGCCTTTTCGCTTATCCGCTTAACATTAACGTCCGGCGGATTTCCAAGCCCTATCAAAAAGAAGGTTTCACCGACCTTATCCCAAAATATGCTTTCCATGCTTCCAGCTTCCCCCATTTCCTTTCTCTGTGTGCTTCCTTCAGTATTCATTCTTTCCGTTCCTTCCTTTTGCGCTGGCGCAAATATCAATTTTATGTGTTTCCAGGTGTCCCGCTGCTACATGCCCTTATTTCCGCCGCTATCCTGTCAAGATATCTTTCAAGGGCATATAGTGAACCCCCTATTGTTTCAGGTGTAGGCGCTGAAGTTTCGCAGTCTGTTATCGACATTCTTAAGGCTGTTAATAGCCTTGACGCCCCTTCGATTTCCTGAGTGATATCAAGTAATTTTAATTCCATGTGTCCCGCTCCTTTCCTGTGTCTGTGTTGCACTCCGCAATTTTGTGGAATCTGTCCGTCTCCTTAAGTTTTAGAAAACGGCAGCGGGTTTCATACCGCCGCCCGAATCAACATTCCATAATTTTCCTTGTCACCGTATCCGCCCAGGATCCCGCCAAGCTCCGCCCGGATCCTGATGCCCTTATCCATGACAGGCGCTAACCTTTCCGCAAGTGTCCGGGGGATATATCCAACTTCTGTGTATTTCCTTAAGCTCTTAACCATAACAAGCACCTTTATAGCGTTTCTGTCAAAGCTGTTTTCCTTGTCCCGGATGAACCCCACTTCTAAATCATCTTTACGGAAATTGTCAAGGATCCTCAATCTGCCCTGGCGTCCGGCGTGTGTTACACCTGTCACCCTGAAAGTGGTTTCCCTTACCTGGCTCCAGGCCTTCCTGAATGCTTCAGAGAGTGAAAGCCCTGACTTGTGAAGGTTATTCGCTATCGTGCAAACCGCTTTTCTTATGTTTGTTATGTGCTTCATGCTTCCCGGCTCCTTTCCTTTGTTTCCCTTGCTGATGATAGTATTATAATATGTGTATGCTTATATTTCCATTGACAGAATTAACAAATGTGTATGCTTATATTTGTTAAAAATGTCTATGGATGCTTATATTGATAAGTGCTATACTTATCTTGCAAGGTGGAAAAGGCGCGTCTATATTGGACGAATCCCGTTAAATCAGGAAAGAGAATCAAATCATGGAAGAAAAGAAAAGCACATATAAAGGCAGCTCTGAAGCTCAAAGGAAGGCCGTTGCAAAATATCATGCCGAAAAGGTTGATAATATACAAATCAGAGTACCCAAGGGACAGAAAGACTATTATAAAGCCGCCGCTGATAAATCCGGCTTATCTCTGAATCAATTTACCATTACCGCCCTGGATGAAAAAATAGACCGTGATAACCTGGCATAGTTTCCAGAAAATGCAGCGGGATCCGCTATGATGAATTTAATAAGGGCGCCGATGGGGTGTTATGTCCGCCGCCGGACTCTCACGGGAAAGGTTGGTGGATGCTATGACATGGATGGAAATATTTACGTTCATAATCATGCTTTGTGCAATTATTGCTCTTGTACGCAAAAAGTAGCACCCTCTGCTTGGTAGGTAGGCGGGTGCTACTTTTCATTAAGTAACTCGTAAACTGTCGGCGGTGAGGCGTTCTCTCACGTTCGGCGCTCTTGTTAAGGTCATTATAACACCGTCTATCACGCTTTATCAACAGTTTTTTTCATGGATCCCGCTGCCGGTTACAACCGTCCTCACGGGTACGCTTGTTTGCCGTATCCCTTCAGGGTGTCGAATATCTCGACGCCCTTTCTATTTGCCGGATAATGCAGCGGGTGGCTGTTGCCCCGTGTTGCCCCGTCCCTTCAGGTACACCCCTTGAAGTAAAGTGAAATGCTGTTATAATAGTGCTTACAGAATAAAACCGTGTGGCGGCGGTTTATGCTTCACTTTCCGGGGTGGCTCCAGCTGCCCCTTTTTCTTTTGTCAATGTGCAAGGCTCAATTCAAATTAGCCTTAATGCGGCCCGTTCAGTTGCACTTGTCCAGGTTTCATTGAAGCGCCTGGCGGATACGCCCCGGATCCCCCTGTTATATATCTCCGTGAAGGGAAGCAGCCGCTTTCTGTATTTCGTCTTTCTTAATGTCCTTAACCCCTTATCATGCAGCGAATGGGATTTCTTGCCCATCTCTACAAAGGTTTTTCCGTCCTGATATTTCCCATGAATGACCTCGGCTTGATCCGCTGGCAATTCATCCACACACCCCCAAAGCTCCCGGCGCAGCTCTTCCCGTTCTATGCTGTCCAGTACACCGCCTATATCGTCTTTACTGTCCGGGACATTATCACCCAAGGTCAAAGAATCATCTTCACTACTGGAAACAGGTTTATCAAGGCTCGCCGGATTCATGGCGTATAGCTTGACCTCTTCCAGCTCTTCAGGCTTCAGCGCCATAAAGGCACACAATAAACGATCATCATACTTTATCCCCTGGACTTCCAGCCGCTCCACGGTTCTTTTATATTTCCTTATCCTGTCCACTATGTAGGACGGTAGCCGGATAACCCCGCCGTTATTTGCGATATGGCTTGTTATTGCCTGTTTTATCCAGTAAGGAGCGTAAGACATAAATAAAGCCCCGGCTTTACTGTCATAATTCTTCACGGCTTCCACAAGCCCTATAAAAGCAATCTGCATTAAATCCTCTATATCTTCATACCCCCCGTACTTCACAGCGATTTTATAAATCAATCCCCGGTTCTTTGTGAATAGCTCCTCGATACGATCCGCCCCGCCCTGGATGGCCGCCACAAGCTCCTCATTTGTCATAAAATGGATGCTCCTTTCTGTGGCGGTATGCTGTTAATGTGTTCTATATGTCCCGGAATGCAGCGGGACACTATAAAGAATCCGTTTTTACTTCTTCCCCAAGGATATCAACATCAAAACGGCGTTCGGGATCCTTTTTGAATAACTTCGTCCTTTGATCCCTTTCCCATTCCCCGGTTATATACCTGATATAATCCTCAATAACCCAGGATGCACGATAACAAGCCGATTTAGATTTTGGCTCCTTAAGGTTTATAACCCTCAGGGCCCCGGATTTCGTCAAGTCCCGGACGGTTTGCGGTGTTTTTCCTATCATTTGTGCCGCTTCCTTTGTAGATACTATTACATCAAGTTCTTTGAAATATGCCCATTTCATGCTATATACTCCGATCTATGCCAAACAAAGTAGCTCGAAAAAAATTTTGATATCTACCGGGATTTTGGGCGATAGAACCCGCATTATTTAAAACTCCGTCACAGTACCTACAGCACTTAAAAACCACAAAACGAGTACCCCGCCCCAGGGTGTCCCGCTGTATGATCATTCTTTACGCTCCTTAAAATATACGTCCAGCATATCAAATAATATCCTTAGATTTTTTATGTCTCTACGGTCAAGGGTAACGTGTCCCCCTTCCAGTTCTTTCAAACCACATTCATCTTTAATACCTGAAACACATTTTATTTCAAGGCTTCCCGGTGGATCTAATGAATATTTTAACAACGTGTGCATATTACATAGTTTAATCTCCATGCCTTACCCCTTCCACGTCTGTCTGTTGCGCTGGCGCAAATGATCTAACCTAATATACATTTATGGTACTCTAGCACTCAACGCCCTTCAGTCAATTCCCGGCGAACTTCTTTTCCAACTCATTAAAATCATAATCCCGTTCTGAAAAATTATGAAACCTGTTCCCATTGGCAGCGGGTTTCTTTCCGGCGTTTCCATTGTCCGATCTTTCCCAAGATATAACCTTTTGTTTCCAGCTCTTAACCTTGTTTCCCTTGCTGTCCTTCCAGTCTGAAGCCGTGTAATAATCATAAAAGCGTTTAGGATCCACTTTGTTATTTCTTTCCGTGCAGTATCCCTTGACCTCTTCCAAAGTAGGCGGGGTGAAAGGGTGTGCTTTCCCCCCTCTCTTTTCTTTCTTATTATTCTTTATTTCTTTATATTCTTTATCTGTTGTTAGAGGTTTGTTAGAAGTCTGTTGAAGGTCTGTTAGCGTAATGTTAGAAGGTGTGTTAGCACTCTGATAGTAATCGTAGTTTTTCACCGTAAATATCGTAAAATTTCCGTGTCTAAGGTTTGTTAGTTCCCCTGTTGATTTTAGGCGTTTTATCACCGTGCGCACGTTCTGAACCGTCAACCCATTGTCTTTAGCGAGGTTTGAGAGGGATGAAATGAACTGACCCCGCTTCAGCTCTACACCTTTCCAGCTTGTATCTTTCCAATTCGCACGGATAAGGCAATCTATAAAGATTTTAAAAGTATATGGCTCTGAATACCATTCCCATTCACGGATCTTTTTATATAGTTTTATATATGCGTTTTCGCTTCTTTCCATCTATTCAACCTTTGATAATACACATCTGTTATCAAGTTCACCTCTTTCAAGCCGCTCCTTCAGGTCATAAAACAGAGTACCCTTTATAACCCTTGCAGCTGTTTCCGGTCTGCAGAATAAGGGCGTAAGGTCATATCGTGCCATAAATGCAATTATTGAAGCAAAATAGGCGTTTGGATGGAATTTTGACCGATAACGTCCATTTATAAGGCTTTCCCAGCTGGCACCCTCAACAAGTAAATACATCTTTGCACCCGTTGCCCTGGCTCTTTCAAATTCACGTTTAAGCCTCTCCCGGTGTCTGCTTAAATTGCCGGATAGTTCTGTTAAATCTTCCTTGCGTTCTATGGCACATAAGGGATTTACAAGCCTTGATATATTATGCAGCTCCTTACCCCCTGGAAGAATACAGGTATAGCTATAATCCCCATAATTCAGCGCCGCCCGTTTCCACGGCACCCCGAAAGCTTCACAGCGCTTTCTAAATTCCGGGGTGTCATGCTCACGGGTATCAACAAGCACGGTAAAAGATTCCAGCACTTCCTTGATTTCCTTCTTTTCCATGCCCTAACCTCATGCAAAAGGCAATTCTGTATCAATCCCAGCCGGGACATTAACAAAACCATCATCAGGCGCCCCTGTCCCGCTGCCGGATCCGCTGTTGATCAACTTATCTTTTGGATACTGCCCCTTGTAGTCCCTTGCATCATCCGCCGGAATCACCCAGGCTAAGCGGGTATGATCATATATGTTGCCCTCATACTCCGATTGCTCCACGTGGAAAACACCGCCGAAAAGAAGCCCCTTCCATTTCCTTTCATCCCAATCCCAATGATAGCCGGGGTTAGAATCTTCCAGAGATGCCACAAAGGTTTTAAAGTTATCTTTCATCCAGCCCGCCGAATCATCCTCAGGGATATTCAAGCGATAAATTGCATCATTCGGATACTTGACTTCTTCCCCTTCCTTTGCAGCCGCTTTTTTATCAGCCCATTGCAGCTGATAGAAACTTATATATTCCCCCTCAGCTACATCAAACCATATATCAAACCGGGATCCGCCGTTTTTGTTTCCGGCTTCAATCACGTTGATAACCTTCAAGGGGTATGCTCCTTTGGGTAACGGATCAAACACCCCGCCTTTCCTGACTTTTGCCGTATCATATCCACTAAATGCTCTCATTTCCTTTATCCTCGCTTTCTTTGTCTGTCATTCCGTAATATTCCCGGATAGCTGTGTCAACCGCCTTCAGGTCGTTCGGAATCTTCGTATTATCAAATAAACCTTCAGGGCTTTTTGCTGTTGTGAAGCCGTCCGACTGAGTAATAAAATAATGCTCTGTACCTTCCACCGCCGCTAAAAGAACAATAGAGAAACACCCTTCCACGGTTAACTGATTATCAAGCATCTTACCCACGGTTTTAGCCTTCGTGCGTCCTGTGTTGCCGTCTATCTCGCTATGGTGTAAGAAATAAACAATGCAATCATCAGGCATGCTGGTATTTACAAAGTGAATCAGATTCCGGAAATGTAAAGCAATATCAGTAAATTTCTGATATCCGGTATCTTTAGCCCTGTCGAATATCTCGTTTACAAGTAGATACTGTGAATCATCAATGATATATGCTTTCAACTTAGGATCCGAAAACACCTTTGATAACATTGAATAGGTCGCATTCTTTGCCACATTAAACTTTTTACGGAATGGCAAAAAACCTTTCTCAACCTCAAATACACCCACCTTATCCGGAGCAAAGTTTTTTATACTGTATGTTTTCCCGGATCCTGATTCACCCAGGATTAAAACAGGCAGTCCCATGACATTACCCCCTTTCACCTGATAGACAAATGAACGCCCCTCGGCTTCAACTCAGCAAAATCAAGCTCCTTACCCTCTTCAAGCGCTGCCCTTATCTTTTCCCTGTCCGGCTCCACGGTTATCCTTGTGAAGCTGTCCGGGACTTCCCCGGTTATCTCTAAAGGCTGCTTTCCGCCGTTTCCAGCGATTTTGATAGTATGTGTATCTGTTCTTATCTCAGTCCGCCCTGTCGCATTCATGGCATATAGCAGAGCATCTTTCATCCTCCGGACAGAATTTTCTATTGCCTGTTTTCTGGCTGTAAGGCGCTCAATTTCTGCCTTTATTATTTCAACCTGACCATTAAACCTTGAAATTACAGCACAATACCCATCTGACTTTTCATCAATAGCTTCAACTATCGGCTCCAGGGTGTCCATGAACGCTTCCCGATCCTCATCCGTATAACCAAAGTCCATTAATGCTTTAAGGTCTGCCGTCAACTCGAAAAGGCTCGGGCTTCCAATAGCCTTGGCCACTTCCTTAGCTTTCATCATCAGCACCCCCCTCGTATAGCTGTTGCGTCCTGGACGTTGCCGGAATCCAGCAAAACCATAACGACCTTGAACCGCTCTTCCTTATCTCCTAAAGCCTTATAATTTGCCTTTGCTGAGTGCATGAACTCCAAAGCGCCAACGGCTCCAGGAAAATCAAAAATAACCTCATGGTATCCGATTTTAATTTCAACCCTGTATATATATCCTTCCATTTTTCTATCCTTCCAGCCCTTCCCCCGCTGCATAGCGTTGAAGAATGGGCTTCAATGTGCTAAACTGTCAATGCGTTTTCGACCGCCGTAGGACAGCCTACGAAGGTCAAACTTTCCCAAAAGCCCGCCCTTGCTTCCCGGCTCCGGCGGGTTTTTACTTTCCCGGCGTTATCTCCTTCAGGTCATGAACGCCGCTGTCGAAAGCCTTGTCCAGCGCAAATCTATCAAATAGTGTTCGCTTCCCGAATTTCCGTGTTGCCCCCGCTGCATCTGCAAAGTGCCTGAAGCTCGTTCGACCTAAGCCGGAATAGCTGCAGCCCTCAGAGAGTGAAAGCATCCGCTTCCCGGACACATCAACCGCCGCCGGATCCGTACTGCTTGCCCTTTTTCTCATGTGTTCACCGCCTTTCTTTATACATAGATTTATAAGGCTGCATTCTTTTCCGCTGCTATGGCTTCAATGGCTTCCAGGGCTTCCTTTTTCTTTTCCTTTGGTAGCTCATGGCGTAACATTTTAGAGAACTGTGTATCTGAAATATTAAGCCTTTCCGCTACTTGCCAAAGAAGGACGCTCTTTTTCTTAGCCCTTGCTCTTAAATCTGCATTATTCATTGCATCGCTCCTTTCTGAAAAATTGTTGTTGTGTTTCTTACACTTATAGTTTATACTTGATTTAGTACAAAGGTCAACAGACTTTGAAAATGATGTTAAATAATGCAAATACATTCTATTATTTGCGATTATTTTCTTAAATTTCGAAATAATTTGTAGTTAATTAACATTAAATAGAATACCGTCTAAGGTTGTAAACTAAGGAGATATAATCATGGCTGGAAGAAAAGACACAATAAAAATCGTGGGAAGCAGAATCAAGACAGAAAGAAATATAAAGGGCTGGACACAGGCGGAGCTTGCAGAAGAAGTAAAAGAGTATGCTACAGTTAGTAATATTACTCGAATGGAAAAACAAGAAACGACAACCCGGAAAACACTCCAGGCACTTTCTGATGCGTTTGGCGTGCTTCCCGAATACCTGGAAGGAAAAACAGAATATAGAACACGGGAAGAGAAAGAAAAGGCTATATTTAATGAGGATTTGAAGGAAAATGAAAGCGTCCGAGATTTCCTTAGAAAGCTCGGCATTGATACGGAAATAGCCGTTTATTTGCGGATAACTGCATCCGAATTAATAAACAATGCAAAAAAAGATTCATATACCTACATTAAGGATCATTATCTTTCAGAATCAGAATCCAAAAAACTAAATGAATTGTTAGAAATGCCGTTTGTTGATGATGTATTCACAGGAATATACTATTTTGAAATTTCTAGAAGTGATGAATTTTGCAAAATATGGCTCGGTGAAAGAAAGCCCGGGGAAGACGATCACGGGATGATCCGGGGATCCCACATTGAACCCCGATACAAAATAATAAAAAATGATAATGTAATAGGATCCATAAGCCCCCGCAATATGCACTGCTTATGTAACGCAATAAAAAGTTGCACACAGGGGATAGTTAACTCCTTTATGTCTAAAGGATATTCAAGCGATTTCCTTATAGTCGGCGCCGATCCTATGGAAATATATCAAAAAGAATAACATTTTATCCGGCTACACCTTGACCGTCCTTCTTTCTTCCAGAAATGAAAAAAGGTGTATCGCTTTTTGGCTACTCCCCAGCTCCGATCTGTCCGGCCGGAAGTCTCTGAAGGGTGAAACCGCTCCTGATGCTGGAAGCGATATTCTTTTACGCCCTTTGTCTGTACTTGTAAATATAGTTCCGTCCAGTTTTGGACTGGGTATTATTATCGGGCTTTCTTGCCCCCCTTTGCGCTGGCGCAAATAGTCCCGCTGCATAATATGGCATAAAGAGAACCGCCCCCGGATAGTGGAAGCGGTTTTCTTTTTTCACTCTTTGTCTATGCTTGTATATAGTCCGTTAATCCATTTTTGGATCCTCCTTGGATTCCCCGGCGGGCGTTCGGTGCTCCTTTGATCTCCCATTCTGACAGCAAAACACAGCCACGTAAAACCTAATGTTAAAAAAATACAAAAAATAGCCACCGAACTAATGTTCTCAATTTTACATCATTTCTAAAATTTTGACCTCCTTCAATCCCTTGTATTGACTACCACATCTTTACATCATTTACTACCACACTTTTCTTTGAAAACACCTGTAATATAATAATATAAGTCAAGAAATGACAGAAGAAGATAAATCAAGCGAAGGAAAAGAAAAAGCCGTCTTTACTGGTTTTTTTCCACTAAAGACGGTTGATGATAATTAATCATAAATTTAAATGCGGAAGATGGGACTTGAACCCACACAAGCTTGCGCTCACAAGATCCTTAGTCTTGCTCGTCTGCCAGTTCCGACACTTCCGCGTATTGTTCCGATCGACTCCCGCCGCGCGGCACGAATGATATATTATCATTCTGAGAAACAAAAGTCAATAGTTTCTGTTCAAACGCCATTTGTGCGTAGTTTCTGTTCAAACGCCATTTGTGCGTCATGTGGCGCCATTTGGCCATTTGGAGCACCATTTGGAATGCCGTTTGAACTTTTGGTGTTTGTATCACGCAATTTAGGATAAAAATATGTAAGTAATTATGATATAATACGAAACAGATTACATTCAGACAGATAATCACTTATTAGTCGGAAGGGGTGAAATATGAGTAAAAAAATATTATTGAGCTGCAGTACTTCCAGTATACCGGCTGGAATGGATTTTATCCGTGACACGCTTAAGGAATATAAGCTGTCGTCAAAGGAAACCGCAAAGGCCGTCCTTTCTTCTGAAGAGGTGCTGGCTAAGCTTATTTCCAGTGCGGCGGATCCCTCAGAGCAGATGAAGATTGAAATCGGAGGGATTCTGGGTAATGTGAAAATTAAGTTCACAGCCAAAGGCAGTGCATTCAGTGCCTCCGATATAGAAAAGGAGTTCCTTTTTGATCAGGAGGATGATGAGGCTAATGCCGTTTTACAGAGACTCATAAACAGGATACTCGGGGATAATCTCCGTATCACCAACAGCAACGGCATAAACTCCGTATTATTAACGGCAAAAAAATCTCATTTCGCCGGACTTATCTGCACCCTTATCGCTCTGGTGCTGGGAATAGTCACGGGACTTATAATGCAGTCCGCCCTCCCCGCAGAGGTGTCCAAGGGTATAAGTTCAAATCTTTTTGTGCCGATATACACAGTATTTATGAATTCATTGAAGCTGATAGTTGCGCCGCTCGTATTTTTCTCCATAGCCGCCAGCATCGCAGACTTTGGTGATATCAAGGCTCTCGGACGTATCGCGGGAAAGATATTTATAATGTATGTGATCACCTCTATCATCGCTGTCTGGGTAGGCTTCTTCACATACCAGTTATTCCCGATTGGTAATCCTTCCCTTGCGGATGCGGTATCGGCAGAGGCTGCCGCAGACACGCTGGCAAAGGGAGAAAATGTAAATATTTCCATAAAGGATACCCTTGTGGGGATCGTTCCTTCGGATATCGTGACACCGTTCCAGAAATCGGAAATGCTGCAGATCATCTTTATCGCTCTGATGCTCGGTCTTGCGGCAGCGGTGCTTTCCAGGAACTTCCCTATAGTGAGGGAGATTCTGGCCGCATTTTATGAGGTGTTCTCGAAGATCACCACTGTTCTTGTGGGATTTATACCGCTGATCGTTTTCTGTTCAATGGCCAAGATGATGATAGCGATGGATCTGAAGGAGCTGGCAAGCGTGATACTATGGCTGCCGGTGATCTATTTCGGAGACATAGTTATGATAATCATATACATGTTACTGCTGCTGATACTTGCCGGACTAAATCCCATTACCTTCCTGTCGAAGTATTATCCCGCAATGACAGCAGCCTTCACCTTTGCTTCCAGTAATGCGGCTCTTCCCACATCCATAAAGCAGTGCGACGAGATGGGGGTATCTCCGAAGGTATATTCATTCTCGCTTCCTTTGGGAGCTACGATAAATATGGACGGAAGCTGTATCGCGCTCATAATATCCGCCCTGTTTTTCGCGAAGATCTTTAATATTGAGGTTACAAGCAGCGTACTTCTCTCACTCTTTATTTCAATAATCGTGCTGTCACTCGGAAGCCCGGGAGTACCCGGAGGAAACCTTGTATGTATCGCGCTTCTGGTTCCGCAGATAGGAATACCTGCAGAGGCTATCAGCCTTATCATGGGTCTTTACCCCATTATGGGTATGATGCAGACCTGCGCAAATGTAACGGGTGACGCAGTGGTGACCACGATAGTTGCAAAGCACGAAAAGCTTCTGGATATGGATAAATACAGGAGCTGAAACAGGTCTGCTGTCTTCAAATATCAGAATACTGTCCCTGAGGGACAGGAACCGTAATAAAAAATATAAGGACATATCATACAACTGTCTCGATAAGAGGCAGTTGTATTGATTAATGAAAAAACGAAGCCATAAGGGACAGATAAAAAGATGGATATTATTAGGACTATTGCCGGCGAGACCGGTTCAAGGGAGTGGCAGGTGGAGGCTGCCGTGAAGCTTATAGATGAGGGGAATACCATCCCCTTTATCGCACGGTACCGTAAGGAAGCCACAGGAAGTCTCAATGATGAGCAGCTCCGGATGCTCTCACAGAGGCTTGAAGCTCTTAGAAATCTGGAAAAAAGGAAAGAAGAGGTTATCGCTCTTATTGACGAGCAGGGGAAGCTGAGCGATGAGCTTAAGGATGCCATACTTGCCGCCGAAAAGCTGGTGACCGTAGAGGATCTCTACAGACCATATAAGCAGAAGAAAAAGACAAGAGCGGATGCTGCAAGAAAAAGAGGGCTCCTTCCACTGGCCGTATTCATTCTGAAGCAGGATACGGAGCATCCTGTGGAAGAGGAGGCGGAAAAGTATGTGACAGGAAAGCTTAAGCCGGAGTCCGACAGTAAGGAGGATATTCTGAAGGCTGCGGAAAAGGAGGTCATTGATACGGCGGCCGCCATAGCGGGTGCCTCGGACATCATTGCGGAGCAGATATCCGATAATGCGGAATACAGGGAATACATAAGGAAGCTTACCAGGGAAGAGGGAAAGCTAAGGTCAGAGGCAAAGGACAGCGGGGAGGACTCCGTTTACCGGAATTATTATGATTTTGAGGAAGGCGTGAAAAGTATTGCGGGACACAGGATACTTGCCGTAAACAGAGGCGAAAATGAAAAGCTTTTAAGCGTATCAGTATCGGCTCCGGTTGAACGTATAGTTAGTTACCTTGAAAAGCAGACCATTACAGCGGATAATCCTTTTACCTCACCCCTTATAAAGGCCGCTGTTTCCGATTCCTATTCCAGGTTGATCTCACCCTCCATTGAGCGGGAGATAAGAAATGAGCTTACGGAAAGGGCGGAGAGCGGAGCCATAGAGGTATTCGGTAAGAACCTGAAGCAGCTATTAATGCAGCCTCCCATAGCGGGACAGACGGTTCTCGGCTGGGATCCGGCCTTCAGGACAGGCTGTAAGCTCGCAGTGGTGGATCCCACGGGAAAGGTGCTTGATACAAAGGTGATCTTCCCGACTGCACCTCATAATAAGAAAGAGGAAGCAAAGAAGGTGCTGAAGGGCCTCATTTCCAGGTATAAGATCACGCTTATCTCCATAGGTAACGGAACGGCGTCAAGGGAGTCGGAACAGGTGGTTTCGGAGCTTTTGCATGAGATCCCCGAAGCAAAGGTTCAGTATGTGATAACCAATGAAGCGGGAGCCAGTGTTTATTCTGCAAGCAAGCTGGCGACCGAGGAATTTCCGGAGTTTGACGTGGGACAGAGGAGTGCGGCTTCCATTGCACGGAGGGTTCAGGATCCCTTGTCGGAGCTTGTAAAGATCGAGCCAAAGTCCATAGGTGTGGGGCAGTACCAGCACGATATGAACCAGAAAAAGCTAACGGAGACCCTCACCGGTGTAGTTGAGGATGCGGTAAACAGCGTCGGGGTCGACCTGAACACGGCTTCCTTCTCCCTTTTATCCTACATCTCCGGTATCTCATCCCCGGTTGCAAAGAATATTGTGTCATACAGGGAGAAGAACGGTGAATTCACTTCAAGAGCGGAGCTTATGAAGGTGCCAAAGCTTGGACCGAAGGCCTTTGAGCAGTGTGCGGGTTTCTGCCGCATAAACGGGGGAAAGGAGCCTCTGGACTCCACCGCAGTCCACCCCGAATCCTATGAAAGCGCCAGAGCACTATTAAAGAAAATAGGCTGCGGCATAAGAGAGGAAGAAAAGATAAGGAAATTTAAGAAAAGCATCAAGGACAAGGCAGCTCTTGCGGAGGAGATAGGCTGCGGAGAGATCACCCTTAATGATATCCTGACGGAGCTTGAAAAGCCGGCGAGAGACCCGAGAGAAGAAATGCCGAAGCCGGTGCTCCGATCGGATGTGCTGGAAATGAAGGATTTAAAGCCCGGAATGAAGCTAAAGGGAACGGTAAGAAATGTCATTGACTTCGGGGCTTTTGTGGATATAGGGGTTCACGAAGACGGGCTTGTACATATCTCAAGGATGTCGGACAGATATATTAAACATCCGCTGGAGGTGGTTTCTGTCGGAGATATTGTGGAGGTTACCGTCCTTGAGGTAGATGAAAAGAAGGGAAGGATATCGCTTTCGATGACCGATAAAGACGGGAGCCGCTCAAAGCAGACCCCCGGAGCTTCAGGGAAAAGCCGTCCTGCAGAAAAGAAGGGGCAGGATAAGTGGAAGCAAAGCTACGCTCCCGGAACCATAGGCTACATTATGGCGGAGAAAATGAGGAAGAACGGAAAATGAGGGAATTCGAAAAAATGCTGAAAGGGGTATTATGATTTATTTCAGATCAGATTACAGTCAGGGAGCGCATCCGAAGGTTATGGAGGCGCTTATGAAAACGAATATGGAGCATACGGACGGCTACGGTTTGGACAGCCATTCGGAGCACGCGGCCCGGATGATCCGGGAGCTTATAGGTATTGAAGACTGCAGTGTGCATATGATGGTTGGCGGTACACCCTGTAATGTGACGGTTATCGCATCGAGCTTAAGACCCTATGAATCCGTGATCTCCGTAAGAAGCGGCCACGCATATTTTCACGAGACCGGTGCCGTGGAGGGAACAGGACACCGTGTAGTAACGGTTGAGGGTATTGACGGAAAGCTTACACCGGAGCTTATTGACCTTGCCTTTGAGGAATATCAGGACGAGCATACACCGCTTCCCCGCATGGTCTATGTTTCACAGCCGACGGAGACCGGAACTGTATACAGCAGGGCGGAGATGGAAGCTTTATCCCGTAAGTGCGGGGAAAAAGGACTGTATTTCTATGTGGACGGAGCGAGACTGGGTGCCGCCCTTACCTGTAGGGAAAACGATCTTTCCATAAGGGAGCTGGCCTCTCTCTGCGATGCGTTCTATATCGGAGGCACGAAGAACGGTGCATTGTTCGGAGAAGCACTGGTCATAAAAAATAAGGAAATGGATGATCATTTCCGCTTTATGATAAAGAGGCAGTGCGGGCTTCTTGCCAAGGGGCGCCTTATCGGAGTGCAGTTTGAAGCACTTCTTGAAGGCGGCAGTGACAGTATATATTTCTCTATGGCATCACATGCAAATCATATGGCAGAAGAATTGAGAGAAGGACTGAAGGCTCTCGGCATAGGGTTTGACGGCGGATCACAGACAAACCAGCTTTTCCCGGTACTGCCATCGGATGTTGTAAAGGAGCTTGAGAAGGAATTCTTTTTCTATGAGTGGGCACCGGAGAAAAACGGAATGATAACGATCCGGCTTGTGACAGGATGGGGTACGGAGGAACCGGATGTACAGGCTTTCCTGAAGAGAGCGGGAGAGCTTATTTCACAGCGATAATAGCCGCCTTTATGATATGAAAAAATTCCAGGTCTTTTTGTTAACTGTACTTATGCTGCTCCTTGCCTTTTTTACGGGAGTGATATCGCTGTATGCCCTGAATCCGGATTTTAGTGCATATGTCAATGATCTTACGCAGAAGAAAAACGGGGAAACGGCAGATACCGGTACGGAAAGCAGCGAACGGACGGAAGAACCGCCTGAAGAAACGGAAAGCGTAATTCCGGAGACGGCGGGAGACGAGCCGGAGGAAGAGCGCTTTTCAGATGACAGCAGCGGCCTGACGGCGGATATTACCGGGGGATACAGTGCGCCGGATGAAAATGAGCTGAAAATTCCAGAGGCACTTTCCGGAAGCTGCGGCTATGAGAATATCAGGGTTGATGAAAAAACCGTGGATGATGAGGAAGCGGACAGGATAGAGGAAGAACTGTCAACCGGCCCCACCGGGGATGACCTCAGCTTTGACCCGGAGTTTTACCCCTATTACAATATGCTGGATGACAGGGGGAAAAGGCTCTATCGCCAGATCTATGCAAATATCAATGAAATGAATCCCGCATTTAAGTCTGTTGACCGTCTTATGACCGGAAAGCGTATAGACAATGCTTTTGAAGCGGTGTTTAATGACCACCCGGAGCTTTTCTTTATTGATACGCAGTACAGGACAATTTACAGAAAAAACGGAGACTTTATAGAGCTGGATCTTTTTTATAATGAAACTGCGGCGGATATCGACAGATCCCGGTCGGAGTTTGATGCTGCAGCGTCTTCCATTATTTCCGAAGCTTCAGGCAGTGATTATGAAAAGGAGAGGTTTGTTCATAACAGGCTTTCCGAGCTCTTTGATTATCAGATGAACCCTCTTGATCAGAGTGCATTCAGCGGCCTTGTGCGGAATAAGACCGTGTGTGCGGGGTATGCAAGATCTTTCTCCTACATAATGACAAAGCTCGGTATTCCCTGTTATCTCTGCACCGGCTATGCCGGGGAGGCCCATGGGTGGAATATCATAAAGCTTGATGACGGCTACTATAATGTGGATGTTACCTGGGATGACACAGGCACCGAAAAGCCCTGGTACTATGAGTGGTTTAATAAGACCGACAGTGATTACGGGACTACCCACATACGGCAGAGTCTGTCTGTATATCTGCCGCCCTGCAACGGCACGAAGTACCGGGGGCTGGAGGCTCAGGAACCGGACGAAGCCCGTGAGCCTGAAGAGTCAGGGGAGGAGGCTGACCCGGAAAAAGATCTTCCGTCCCTCGAATCCGCCGGATTTTCGGAAAAAGATGTGATCCGCGACATGGAGCTTTATTATGATGAGCTTTACAATATGATCAGAAATTCGGGAAGGGGAAGCTTCTCCTTTTCAATGGTCATAGACGGGGCGCTTCTAAATGAATGTAACAGAGCCTATGATGATAATGAAGTAAAAAGAAGGGTATTAGGCAGGATCCTTGAGGAAACAGGCAGTGCAAATGCAAATGTTTCCTGTATTCCCTATAAGCTTAAGGACGGATATTATCTACTGGAGCATAAGATATCGGTCTATTGAAACTTATCTCTCTTTATGCGAAAATAACCTGATATGTTGGATTTAAGATATCTGTACCATCGTCTGACGAGGCCAAAAAAAATAAAGCTGGGAGGTCAGAAAAAAAGGCTTTCCGATCTTGAAAGATTCTGGTATTATGATACGTACTATGTAGACAATGCACTTCACCATGACAGGGGCAAGCCCTGGAAGATCCATAAGAAACGTATCAATCCTCTGGAATTCCCACAGATACTGGACACGGCAAGGGTTATCGAAAAATACTGGCTGCGGACTTTGACAGCCATTCTTCTGCTGTTCTTTGCGGTTTTTATGAATTACGCATCCCAGATCGTGGACTGGATAGTAAGCTACAATATCCAGCTTAATGAAATGCTGGATGAGCGTGAAAGAGCAGAGGCTGAGAGAAGGGAGCTTCTTCTTTCACTTACTGCCCGGGGATTTGAAGAAAAAATGGATAATGAGGGCACGGAGGAAATCCCGGATGAGCTGTATGACAAAGCGGACCATTATACAATGGATGAGCTGGAGACAGCCGGAGGAACCGATGCGCCTCTTACCAGCAGTACAGTGCTGTCTGCCGATGATATCAAGAACATCCTCACCATTACCTGGAATGCAAACGGCTCTCTTTCGGAGGAGGAATTCAGGATAGTTAAGAGTGCACTACTTACCGTTGGAAGAATTCCCTATATCCTCGGAGGAGCTCAGCCCACAAGGCCCTCGAATACCGAGAAGGATGAAACAGGCTTCCCCATTGTTCCGGATGATGCCATAGTGAGCTTCGCCAATCAGATAAGCGGAATGGACTGCTCACATTGGGTTGACTGGATTTATTATATTGCCGTCAATAATAACCTTGGATACTGTAATACGGATTCCCTTATATATTCCAGGGGTAACGGGGCATTGAAGCTTATCGCCGTTGATGAGGACGGAGAGGAGTACGATCAGGGGCTTTCAAATGTAAGAGCCGGAGACATAATGGTGTATGGACATGATGCGAGCCACCGCTTCGGTCATGCTGCGATCCTGCTCGGATATACGGGAAGAGACGGTGAAGCATCGGATATGATGTATGTGCATGAGTCCGGTACCGCAGGAAATGTATCCTTCCACGTGGGTTCTGTATTCGGAAATAACGGCTCCTCGCCGGTTTTCTATTTCAGGTACAGGTCACTTGAGGGCGATGAGATAGATTATGACTATGATTATCTCCGTATACTGCAGGCAGGGGAGAACAGCGTATACTCCGGAGATACAGAGGCGGATGAGGATGAAGATGAAGAGGAGGATATCGAGGACAGTGAGGGAATAGTTGAAGGAGGAGATGAGATTGAAGAGGACAAGGTCAGTGAAGATGCGGCTCCGACGGAAGCCGGCATGACCGACGCTACGGAGAGCAGCACTACGAGCAGCAGCTCTAGTAAGACGGATGACGATGATGACGATGATGATGATGACGATGATGATGATGATGATGATGACACGGACAGCGGGTCATATAAGCGCTATGTAAATGATCAGGAGGCAGAGAGCTATGAACCGGTTAATCCGGAGAATACCGAGATGAATCCCGAGGATACGCTAATTGCCGCACCATGATCTTTTGTTACATAGGGGGCTCTTTTTGTCATCCTGAGGGTTCCTTATTTGTCATCCTGAGGGTTCCTTATTTGTCATCCTGAGGGCTTTAGCCCGAAGGATCTTTCCTCCGGTAGTGGAAGATTCTTCGCTTCGCTCAGAATGACAGGAACCTGCTCAAGAATGACAAGAACCTGCTCAGAATGACAAGAACCTGCTCAAGAATGAAAAGAAGCGTCACCAAAGGGTCGACGCGCTAAAAAAAGCGGTAAGTAATTGATTAATGAAAGGAGCAGCATAGACAAGAAATGAAAAAGGTAAGAACCAGATTTGCACCCAGTCCCACAGGACGTATGCATGTCGGAAACTTAAGAACCGCACTCTATGCATATTTGATCACCCGGCATGCAGGAGGTGATTTCATCCTTCGTATAGAGGATACGGATCAGAAGAGGGAAATGGAGGGGGCAGTTGACATTATAAACCGCACCCTAAAGCTTACGGGTCTTGATTATGACGAGGGTCCCGGAAAAGAGGGAGAGTGCGGCCCCTATGTGCAGTCCGAAAGAGTGAAGAGCGGACTCTATATGGAGTATGCGAAAAAACTTGTGGAAAAGGGAGAGGCCTACTACTGCTTCTGCACGGAAGAAAGGCTGGAGGGGCTTAAGAAAACCATAAAGAGTGAGGACGGAACGGAAAAGGAGATCTCGGTCTACGACAAGCACTGCCTTCATCTTTCAAAGGAGGAGATTGAGAAGAACCTTTCTGAGAATAAGCCCTTCGTCATCAGGCAGAATAACCCGATGGATGGAAGCACTACCTTCCATGACGATATTTACGGGGATATTACGGTCAGTAATGAGGAGCTGGACGATATGATCCTTATAAAATCGGACGGCTATCCCACATACAACTTTGCAAATGTTGTAGATGACCATCTGATGGGTATAACCCATGTTGTAAGAGGAAATGAGTATCTTTCCTCTTCCCCCAAGTATAACAGGCTCTATGAAGCCTTCGGCTGGGAGATCCCCGAATATATCCACTGTCCTCTTATAACAGACGAGGAACATAAGAAGCTCAGTAAGAGAAGCGGACACAGCTCCTTTGAGGATCTATTGGAACAGGGCTTTGTCCCGGAGGCCGTTGTAAATTTCGTTGCCCTCTTAGGCTGGTCTCCCGATGACAACCGGGAGATCATGTCAATGGAGGAGCTCATTAAGAAATTTGATTATCATCATATTAACAAGAGCCCTGCGGTATTCGACTTCGGGAAGCTGAAATGGATGAACGGGGAGTACATAAAGAAGATGGATTTTGAAGATTTCTTTAAGCTCGCCGAGCCCTATATCAAAGAAGTCATTAAGAAGCCGCTGGATTTTAGAAAGATCGCTTTTCTTGTGCAGTCAAGAATAGAGGTATTTCCGGATATTAAGGGGCTCATAGATTTCTTTTCAGAGCTTCCGGATTACGATACGGCGATATACAGGCATAAAAAGATGAAAACAGACGAGGGAACGAGCCTCGTCGTGCTGAAGGAAATACTGCCGATACTTAAGGAACATCCGGACTACAGTAATGACGCTCTTTATGGCAGGATAAAGGAATTTATAGACGAAAAGGGCTATAAAAACGGATATGTTCTCTGGCCTCTCCGTACCGCGGTTTCAGGTAAGGAATCCACTCCGGGCGGAGCTACGGAGATAATGGAGATAATAGGTAAGGAAGAGTCGATAAGAAGGATAGAGGACGGAATAAAACGTCTTGGCGGTTGAAAACATTGATGCCTACGGGACAGGGCTGTCAGCCTTAAGCCCTGCCCAGGCAGAAGCCGTGACCCACGACACCGGACCCTGCGAGGTCATTGCGGGGCCCGGCAGCGGGAAAACCCTTGTTATCACATACAGACTTTTCTATCTTATCTCCACTCTTAATATCGATCCTTCAAATATCCTTACCATCACTTTTACCCGCTTGGCTTCGGAAGAAATGAGAAGAAGAGCTTCGAAGCTTCTCGGAGACAGGGCAGGAGCCCTGACCATCGGAACCTTTCATTCAATATTCTATAAGATCTTAAGACATACCTATCGTTTTTCATCAGACAATATCATTAAGTTTTCGGTTCAGAGTGAAATAATAAATGAAATATTGGAGTCACTCAGGGTTGAGCTTGCCGACAGGGGCAGAGCAGTCGCGGGACTGATAAACGAGATAAGCCGGGTAAAGTGCGGATCCTTTGTTCTTAAGGACTTTGAATCGGCCTATCTTCCGGCAGAAATATTTGAAACCTTCTTCAAAAGATACAAAAAGCGAATGACGGAAATGAGGCTTATAGATTTCGATGACATGATGCTATTTAGCCGGGAGCTTTTCCGCGAGAGACCTGCAGTACTTTCAAGGTGGCAGGACAGGTTTCGCTATATACAGGTAGATGAATTTCAGGACGTGGATCCCGTGCAGTATGAGCTCCTTAAAATCCTGGCGGGGGAAAATGAAAATCTTTTTGCGGTGGGGGATGACGACCAGTCGATATACGGCTTCAGGGGCTCGGATCCGGGGATAATGCTGCATTTTAAAGAGGATTTTCCATCTGCAAGGATGGTGAAGCTCTCGGTAAATTACCGCTCGGTCCCGGAGATCGTTGACGCAGCAGGTGTCGTGGTATCGGAAAATACCCTTAGGATAGAAAAGGATATAATTTCCGGAGCAGAGGAATTAAACGGCAAGCTTTCCGATTGGGAGGAAGAGAACTCTGTAGATATCAGGGAGTTTAAGGACAGGGAAGAGGAGATCTCGGAATTTAAGGGAGTTATAAGCGGCACCGGGGCTAAAAGTACAGCGCTCCTTCTCCGGACAAATGAGCTCCTGTCATATTTCGCGGAAATTCTTTCAAATTTAAATATACCTTTTTCGTGCCGGGACAGGATAAGGAATATCTACGATCACTTTATCGCAGAAGACATATTGTCATACCTCGCCATTGCTTCGGGGGATATGAGGCGGAGCTTATTTTTCCGCATAATGAACCGTCCTTTCAGGGGGATAAGCAGGAACGCGGTGCAGGGTGAAAGGGTGGACTTTCAGGAAATACTTGCCTTTCATTCATCTGACGTAAGGACCGTATGCGCTTTAAGGAGGCTTGAAAATGACCTGAAGCTCCTGTCAAAGATGAAGCCCTACGCTGCAGTCCACTATATCCTTAAGGGAATGGGCTACGAGAAATTCATAAAGGATTACGGCGCGGACAGGAAGGTGAATACCGAAGAGCTCTTACGAACCGCTGAGGAGATAAAGCTGAGGGCAAAGTCCTTTAGATCATATGCCGTTTGGAACGATGCTATCGACGGGTACAGGAAGGAGCTTGAAAGGATAAAGGATCAGGGAAATAAGGCAGATACCGAAAGAGAGGGCTTATGTCTGATGACTATGCATGCCAGTAAGGGTCTGGAATTTGACGAAGTGTTTCTCTTTGATGTAAATGAGGGTATTGTCCCGTATCATAAGGCCATGCTGCAATCTGAGATCGAAGAAGAGAGGCGGCTTCTATACGTCGCTATGACCCGTGCAAAGCGGAGGCTGCACATTTGGTATATCCGGGACAATATGGGGAAGCATATGGAACCGTCAAGGTTTTTGGTCAATCGGGGGACGGTTCTGTGATTGTTCCCAAACGGAGGATAAAATATGCCAAGAAGAGCAAGGAAACATGCAATAAGCGGAATTTATCATGTTATGCTGCGAGGGATTAACTGTCAGCAGATATTAGAAGATAAAGAGGATAATCTGAAATTCCTGCAGATTTTGAAAGAATGTAAACTGAAGTGCGGTTATAAGATCATGGCATACTGCCTTATGGGAAATCACATTCATATTTTAATAAAGGAGGAAAGCATGCCGTTGGGAGAAGTGATCAAGCGTATCAGTATTCGTTTTGTATATTGGTACAATACAAAATACCAAAGGGTTGGGCATTTATTTCAGGACAGGTTTAAAAGCGAGGCAGTGGATGATGAGACGTATCTGTTTACAGTGATCAGATATATTCATCAAAATCCTGTAAAGGCAGGAATGTGTAAAAATCCGGGGGATTATCCTTACAGCAGTTTCAGGGAATATCTCTGGCAACAGAATCTGGTGGATATAGATTATGTTGAACAGTTTATTTCCAGAAAAACTGTAGTGAAAACAAGCAATGAGTATGTTGCGGAAGAATGTATGGAAATACAGAAGACGCGAACATAGCATGCAACTGATAAGCAGGCGAAAAAGATAATTATGGATATGACAGGATGTGACAATGTGACATCTTTTCAGCGTTTGCCGATTGACATTCAAAACGAATGCATTGGGAAATTGAAAAAATCCGGTGCATCAATAAGGCAGATAAGTCGACTGACGGGGATAACGTATTATGCCATTCAGAAAGTCAATCACAGAACCGTCCCCTGATTGCTGCCATTTTCCGATTCCTTTCGTATAAATATATGATATGATTGCTGTTGGTAGAACCGTCCCCTGATTGAAGAAAGGAGAAAGGTTATGAGGGATAACAAAGAAATGCTGAAGCTTAAGGATGAAGCTCTTGAAGAAGTAAGCGGAGGCGCTCATTACTACACAGAACCTGCACATTGCATTTACTGCCAAAAAACTCATTTAATGACAATGAATAACTCCACTTCTATAACATATAATCGAGTGACATACAATTCTTGCAAGCAATACTATTGCGACCTTTATAAACGATTTTTCTTTCTGATAACAGACAGATCACAGTTTTATTTATCCGACAGGATGGAAGAAGTACGTATATAATCCACGGAAGCCTGATAATATTCGAGTCAATCACAGAACCGTCCCCTGATTGAGAGGATTACAGAATGGTGATAGAAACCCTTGCGGATACATACCGGCAGCTCTTTGTGGTTCCGGGAAGCGGAGCTAAAGAGAAATATCTGGATATCGTACAACGCGGTCTTGAACCCGATTGTAGGGATCTGTCACACTTCATAACAAGTGATGAGGATAGCATAACTTACGAAGAAACCCCTGCAGGTAAAGTAAGCGTCATAACACTTGGAAGGCGTGAGGATTTTGTGACCTTCTTACGGATCATGGCAAACCGCTGTGAGAAAGTGGATATCCCGGACACTCAGGGCGCATCAATACTGGACGGTGTCATCAATTGGAGAAAGATCGAACGGCATAGAATCAAGTTTCTGGAAAGCCTTGATAATAAGGAGGACGCCGTGAAAGCCTGGAAAGAGGAGTTTGGGCGCTTTACCTCGGATAGGAGGAATTTTAAGGACACACTCATAATCCTGTCAATTGGACCGTACAGTGCGGTGCCGGCGGCAAAGCTTGGACTTTTCGATGAGGAATGGATCAAGCTTTCCGGCATGATCAGAAAGTATCATGAATGCACGCATTTTATATGCCGGAAGCTGTATCCCGATAAAAAGGATGCGATATGGGATGAACTTGTAGCGGATGCTGCAGGGATAGTGGCTGCCTTTGGAAAGTATGATCCAGATATGGGGAAACTCTTCCTTGGTATTGAAGGAGACACATATACCGGAGGAAGGCTTGAGAACTATGCGGATGTTGATGTAAGGCTGACGCAGAAGGTGTCGGGAGTATTGGACAGCTTCTCATCGGTTGCGGCAGAACATCCGGGGACAGATCCGTATGAGCTTGCAATAATGCTCGAAGAGCAAATGGAAACACTCTGGTGAAGTCAATGGGGACGGTTCCAATGATGTTAAGTTAAGCCTTTTGTCATCCTGAGCGGCAGCGACGCATATCCCACATCGGAGATGTGGGATGCCGCCCCGGCGAGGGGTTGCGAAGCAACAGAAAGGATCTTTCCGACCGGTTATAGAAG
>CAMVGV010000012.1 GCA_947167135.1 uncultured Lachnospiraceae bacterium | reverse complement strand
GTCAGGAATTATCCAATGGAAACCTTCAGGAAAATAGCCTCTGTAATGGATAGTGTAACGGGTATTCGTAAAATTCCAAAAAGTCCTACAGACCGCTTTCAGAGTGGCTTGTAGGACTTTATTCGTCAAAACTCTGCCCCGCGCTTTACGCATCCTTAATTCTCGGGTGCGGGAGCCTTGCTCAGATCTATGCTCCTTATCTTCTTACGGAGCGACAGCACGCTCTTCGGATTTACGGAAAGCTCGTCCACTCCCATCCTTAAGAAGGTCTCCGTCAGTGTCAGATCCGCCCCCAGTTCTCCACAGATCCCCACCCAGATATTATGCCTGTGTCCGGCCTCGATGGTCATCTGGATAAGCTTCAGCACCGCGGGATGATGGGCATCCGCAAAAGGCTCGAGCTTCGCGTTCTGCCTGTCAATGGCGCAGGTATACTGTGTAAGGTCGTTGGTCCCAAGCGAGAAGAAATCCACCTCTTCCGCGAGCTCGTCCGCGCAAAGCGCCGCAGCCGGGGTTTCTATCATGATACCCACCTGTATCTGACCCATTTTAACATTCTCGTTTTCAAGCTCTCTCCGGCACTCGGCCAGCAGCTCCTTACATTCCCTGACCTCCCTTAAGGAAATGATCATAGGGAACATGATCCCGAGATTACCGAAGGCCGAGGCTCTGAGAAGCGCCCTTAGCTGTCTCTTGAAAAAGTCCTTCCTCGTAAGACAGATCCTTATTGCCCTGTAGCCGAGCGCCGGGTTTTCCTCTTTATCAAGATCCATATAATCAATGGTCTTGTCCGCCCCTATGTCGCAGGTCCGTATGATAACAAACTTCGGTGAAAGCGTCTCCAGAACCCTCTTATAGGCTTCGAACTGTGCCTCCTCCGAAGGATCCACGGGACTTCCGAGATAGACGAATTCCGAACGGAAAAGCCCTACTCCGCCCGCGTCATTCACCTGCACTGCTCCCATGTCGGAAGGACCGCCGATATTCGCGTAGACCTTTATCGTCTTTCCGTCAATGGTGGTATTGTCCTTGCCCTTAAGCTCCTGTAAAAGCGCTTCCTGCTTCAGATCCTCCTCACGCCTCGCGGTCAGTGATGCCACGAGATCCTGTGTGGGCTCTATATAAATGCAGGAATTATAGCCGTCTAGTATGGCTTCCTTACCATCCCAGTCGTCGCTTATATCCTTACACTGTATGAGCGAAGGCAGGTTCATGCTTCTTGCCAGTATGGCGGTATGGGAACTGGAGCTCCCTTCTCTCGTTACCAGTCCGAGGAGCAGTGACTTATCAAGCTTTACCGTCTCCGACGGGGCCAGATCCTCTGCCACCAGTATAAAAGGCTCGTCTCCAAAACCTGCCCCGGTGTCGTTTCCGAGCAGCACATCGAGCATCGAATTCTTAAGGTCAATCACATCCGCGCTTCGCGCCTGGAAATATGGGTCATCCATATCCCTGAACATCTGCGCGACGTTGTCAAAACCCTGACGCACCGCGTATTCCGCCCTGCGGTTCTGCTCCGCCATTATCGCCTTGCACTCGTCTATGAGGTCGTCGTCATCAAGCATGAGCTCATGCGCCTCGAAGATGCCCGCGCTCTCCTCACCCGCTGTCTGCAGAGCCTTTTCATAGAGCGCGTGCTGCGCCTGCTGAACCTTTATCCGCGCATCCTCAAAACGCTTAAGCTCCGGTATCGGATCCTCAACCTCCGACTCGTCGATATCGTACACCGGTGCCTTAAAAATGCGGATCTTACCAATGCCTATGCCGTTAACGATCTTTGTACCCGTAGCAACCTTCATATGTCCATACCCCCGGTTTCTTATAGATTCCCCTTAAAAAATGTCTCCATGGCAGCCGCGCACTCATCCTCGCCGTTGCCCTCAACGGTAACCCTGATCTCATCGCCCTGCTTAATACCAAGCCCCATGAGCTTTGTAAGCGAAGTAGCCTTGCAGCTCTTCTCACCCTTAAAGATCATGATGGCGCACTCATATTTTTTCGCCTCCTTGACAAGAAGCCCTGCGGGTCTTGCGTGGATACCCACGGGATCAGTAACCGTATAATTAAATTCCTTCATTTTGTTTCTCCTTCATTAATGCTGTTTTTCACTACTCTGTCATCCTGCAGCCTCACCGTGGAATGACACTATTTTTTCGTTACCGGGAAATTACAACTTCAATTCAAAATCTTCGTAATCGTCGCTGTTTGTAAGCAGCATCACAACCGTCTCGGGATGGCCTGCCGCGCGTATCTTCTCCCTGTCGAACTTAAGCAGCTTTTGTCCCTTTGTAACCTTATCACCTTCTGCCACTAAAGGCGTGAAGCCGTCGCCGTTCATTTCAACCGTATCTACGCCCACGTGGATAAGCAGCTCCATATCGCCCGCGCCGTCTATCCCTATGGCATGCTTACTGTCCGCGACCGAGGATATCTCACCGTCCATCGGGGCATATACGATCCCTTCCTCGGGCTCTATTCCGACACCCTTGCCCATCACTCCTGAATTAAAGGTTTCATCCCTGATCTCCGTATAAGGGATCACCTTACCCGCAACGGGCTGTACAAGCTCTCCAGCGGATGATCTGAATACCACGTTGTTTATGAAATCACCGGCGGTCTCATTTCCGTCCGCGCCGATAACGCCTGACTCTGCGGTCTTACCGTCTTCTCCGTTTTCTCCGTCTTCTTCGGTCTCCTCTTTCCAGAGGATAGTTGAAAGGACAAATGCGATACCGCCCGATATAGCTAATAGTATTGTATACTGTACCGGTTTGTCTATCGTCAGATATCCGGGAATACCGGTAACTCCGTATGCTTTGGCGCCTATGCCTGTAACCGCTCCAAAAAGAGCTCCGGCCGCTCCTCCGATCATACCCGCGATAAAGGGCTTGAAGAAACGCATATTTATACCGAAGATCGCGGGCTCAGTTATTCCCAGCGCCGCTGAAAGAGATGAGGGAAGAGCAACAACCTTTGTCTTATGATTTCTGGCCTTGATGCCGACCGCAAGGCAGGCTCCGAACTGCGCGAAATTGGCAGCGGAAGCTATGGGCATCCAGGTGTTCAGGCCAACCGACGCCAGCATTCCCGCCTCGATGATGTTGTACATATGATGAAGTCCCATGACAACAGTCCAGGGATAGATGGCGCCCATAATGCAGGCTCCGATCGGATTTTGAACCAGTACCTGCGCCCCTGCCAGCACCCAGGTCTCAAGCTGCGCGAAGATGGGTCCGATTATCGTAAATGTAAGGAAGGTTGTCGCAAGCACCGTGCAGAGAGGGGTGACAAAAAGATCTATCATCTCCGGCACATGCTTATGCAGCCATTTTTCTATGATACACATCAGCCACACGGCTATGACCACCGGAACCACATGTCCCTGATAGCCCACCTGCCGCACGTTGAAGAAAAAGAGATGCCAATAATTGATCGAAGCATCCGCCGATCCGACAGCCCAGGCGTTAAGGAGACTCGAATGGATCATTGAAAGACCTATGACCGCCCCGAGGAAGATATTTCCTCCAAATACCCTTGCCGCGGAAACCGCAACGATAACGGGCAGATAAGCAAACGCCGTGTTGGCTATCATGTCAAGGAAACCGTACCAGTCAGTTCCGGCAAAACCGGGTATCGCCTTTCCAAGCGCTTCTATAAGACCCATCATAAGTCCGGAGGCCACGATGGCGGGAAGTATCGGAACGAATACGTCTCCAAGAGCCTTCAGCATCCTCTTCCAAAGAGGCTGCTTTGCCGCTGCCGCCGCCTTGACGTCATCCTTGGTCGCTGCGCTCATGCCCGTTACGGAAAGAAATTCATCATAAACCTTATTAACAGTACCGGTTCCAATGATGAGCTGCAGCTGCCCATTGTTTTCAAACATTCCCTTGACTCCCTCCACATCCTCAAGAGCCTTTTTGTTGACTTGTCATTGTCCTTGATGACCAGCC
Source organism: uncultured Lachnospiraceae bacterium (assembly GCA_947167135.1). Lineage (GTDB taxonomy): Bacteria > Bacillota > Clostridia > Lachnospirales > Lachnospiraceae > NK4A144. The sequence goes on along the minus strand of CAMVGV010000012.1, from coordinate 61,747 downwards.
TCAATCGCGTTGCGCAGTGCGCCGCCTGGCCGATATTATCTCTTCCCCCGATATTCTCCACAATCTGCTCAGCGCATTTGCGATAATCCAGTGCCATAATAAACTCCTTTCAACAATGTAGTGACTGAATTAACCCTAAAAAAATCTGTTTGCGTGTGAAATCGTTTTCACTCTTGTTTCATTCTATTGTCAATGTACGCCCGTGTCAATTTGGCATAATACCGATTTTCCGTATTGATTTTTGTTAGAAATCACCATGTGAACATAAAAAAGCCCAAAGTCCGAATGGCGTTTGAACCTGTTCAATGAGCCATTTGTCTTTGGGCGTTTGTATCACAGTAATCCCAGCTGAGTGAATCCCTTCGCCATCCCGTCTTCTCCGACTGCCGGACAGACCATATCAGCCGCAGCTTTAAGCGCCTCCGCTCCGTTCTCCATGCAGACTCCGGTTCCCACTGCCTTTATCATCTCAAGGTCGTTCAAGCTGTCCCCGAATCCTATGGTATCCCTTATATCAACACCCAGCTCCTTCGCTATGAGCCTTACTCCCTTGCCCTTGTCAAACCTTCTGTTGACCAGCTCTCCGTTAATGCAGCTATGCTCCTTTACTTCCTGCATAACGAAATTAAAATCCTTCCCGAGCGCCGCCTTTGCTTCGTCCAGCATATCCATCCTTGAGCACATGACAACAACCTTGTAGATCGGGCTGCCGTCATATTCGTTCATGGGCCTTATGCCGAGGTTTGAGGCCAGTGCCTTTCTCCAGCGCTCTATCTCGCTGTTTCCCCCGCTTTGGGCGCTTAAAAAATCCTCAAGGCTGTCGTCCCCCCAGGAGCCGCCCTCCGACTCTATCGTGCAGAAGACCCCGTTCCTGTGCAGGGTATCCAGGGCCGTATCCCGTTGCTCATCCGTCATGGGGCAGTCATATAAAAGCCTGTCCCCGAGCTTCACATAGCCTCCGGCGCAGCCGATAAACCCGTCAAAGCCATATTTTAAGAGAGGCTCCAGCATGACCGGATTCCTCCCCGTGCACAGGAATACCTTATTCCCCTTTTCCTGCGCGGCCTTTATCGCCTTTAGCGCGCTCTCCGGCGGAGTATTCTCCCCCGGCTGTGTCAATGTCCCGTCTATATCCAAAAATATCAGCTTCATACTTCTTAAAGCGACTCCCTTTCCATAATGTCATACCCGAGCATCGTCTGTCTCACCGGTATGCTCTTCCCTTTGTTATCGATCATATTTATAAGCGTTTCCACTGCCACCGTGCCGCACTGCTTGAAATAGAGATGAACGCTGGTAAGCTGCGGTCTTGTGATAACGTCCGCCCAGCTGTCGCCTATCCCGGCAATGCTTACATCCTCCGGTATGCCAAGTCCCGCCTCCTTGATCGCGCTCATAGCTCCCAGTGCGATAAAATCACTCGCGCAGATCACTCCGTCCGGCCTTTTTCCGCCCTTTAAGAGCTTCTCCATCATAAGCCTCCCGCTCTCGGAGCTGAATTCCGTCACCACGCTCTTAAATTGTATCTTTCCGCCCTCAAAGGAATTTACCGCCGCCTCCACGCCGCGTCTTCTGTCCCGTCCTGCCGCCTCATCCTCTTCGGTGACCCCGATGTAGGCGATGTTGCGCCTTCCTTTTTTAAGCATTCTCTCCGTAAGCTCTCTCATGGCGTTAAAATCATCATGATATATGCAGGGGATCCCGGGAAAATTCTGACCCGTAACCACCAAAGGCACAGGACATCCCTCTATGGCGCTCTTCAGAGCCGGTGTCATCACCGTACCCATCAGGATTATCCCCTCCACATTATTTCTTTCCATCGCGTTGATATACTCGATCTCCCGTTCCCTGTCGCCGTCGGTGCATCCCAGAATGATGATGTATTCCGTCTCCTTTAACCTGTCCGCGATCCCTGACATGATATGCGAAAAAGAATCGGAATGGATATGCGGAACTATGACACCTATCTGCCCGCTCTTTCCCGTGCGCATGATCTTCGCGCTTACGCTTGGCGAAAAGCCTGTCTGCTTTACGGCCTTTAATATCTTCTTTCTCTTATCCTCGCTTAAAGGGCCGCCGTTAAAATACCGGCTCACTGCTGACGCGCTCACCCCCGCGATTTCCGCCACTTCCTTTATCGTCATAACATTCTCCTGTCCCTTACGTCATTTAAACGAAGTCATAAGCCACTTAAAGCCATACCCTTCAAGAACGACGCCCCGGGCCTTCAGCTTCTTCTCCGTGAGCATATCCCGATAGTCCTCCACCTCGTTTACCCACGCCGTCTGATCATCCGGGCTGAAATTATAGAGGGCGATAAATTTCTCACCCCTGTAATATCTTCCAATACCCAGCACATGGTCATTGTAGGTCTCAACCACCCATTCGTCCGCCGCGTTTTCAAACACCACGTATTTCGAACGTATATCAAAAAGCTCTGTTATGGCGTTGAAAAGCTTACCCTCTCTGGTTCGCCTGTTACTCCGCCTTCTGACTGAATTCCAGTCCAGCTTTCCCCTGTGTAGATAGCGGCTGTCCTCTGCCTTTAAGGGATCCTCATGGTAGCCGTAGTCATTAAGCTGCCCGATCTCGTCCCCGCTGTACAGCACCGGGATCCCGCTCATGGCAAACAGAAACGCGTGAAGCATAATATCCAGCCTGATCCCCATTTCGAGCTTTTCCTTATTTTTCTCATATTCCGCAGCCTCGATACCGCAAAGTGAGGCCGTTGTTCCGCAAAGTCTCGCATCGCCCAGCCTGATATCATCGTTATACAATTCTCCACGGCAGTCGCTTCCGGGATAAGCCCCTCTAAGATAGTCATTTAAGAACCTCTTATGCGCCACCTCTTCTATACCGAACTGCTTTAGATAATCGTAATCCAGCCCCCAGCCTATGTCGTCGTGACAACGCAGGTAGTTTAAGAAAATATACTGCTTCGGAAGTGAAAAGATCTTCCCCAGCTGATCCTTTAAGAGCCGCACGTCCTTTGTGGCAACGGTATGCCAGGTCGTTGCCATCGTCGTAACATTATAGAGCATGTTGCATTCCGGCTTATCTACGGTTCCAAAATACGGCACGACCCTGGAGGGCTCCATGACCACCTCTCCCAGGAGCACAGTCCCCGGGCAGACCACCTCCGCGGCCATCCTCATTATCCGCACGAGCGTATGAACCTGTAAAAGATTGCGGCAGTCAGTTCCCAGAGTCTTCCAGATATAGGGCACCGCGTCAAGACGGATAATGTCCACTCCCTGATTGCACAGATACAGCATATTCGCGGTCATATCGTTAAAAACGGTCGGATTTCTGTAGTTCAGGTCCCATTGATAGGGATAGAAGGTTGTCATTACGACCTTTGATAACTCCGGGCACCAGCTGAAATTCCCGGGAGCCGTAGTCGGAAATACCTCCGGCATCGTCTTTTCAAATTCCTGCGGGATACTCCAGTCGTCAAAGAAAAAGTATCTGTCCTGATACTCCTTTTCTCCGTTCTTAGCGCGTTTCGCCCATTCGTGCTCCTCGCTGGTATGGTTCATGACGAAATCCAGGCAGACGCTTAAGCCTCTCTCATGGCACGCGTCGGAAAGACCTGCCAGATCCTCCATAGTCCCGAATTTCGGATCCACCTGTCTGAAATCCGCCACGGCGTATCCTCCGTCGCTCCTTCCCTCGGGGCTTGTCAGAAGAGGCATTAAATGAATGTAATTGACCCCGCATTCCTCGAGGTAATCAAGCCGCGAGCGAACTCCCTTTAAATCTCCCGCAAAGCAGTCCACATACATCTGCATGCCGAGCATCTCGTTCCCCGTGTACCATTCGGGATCCTCTATCCTCGAAAGATCCCAGTCTTTTAAGCTCCGGCTTCTCGCGCTGAAATACTCATACAGCATCCCGCAAAAATAATTGAAGGCATTGTCGTCATTGTAAAGCTCGTTATAGAGCCATCTCATTTCTTCAATGTGCGCATTTAAGCGCTCCGTGAAAACCCTGTCCATTCTTTCTGCCGACAAAATCCACACCTCCGGATAGAATATTTTTTAGTGAATTTAGAGTGCAAACGATTTCAATATCAATTATATAAAACCCCCTGCCACTTTGCAAGCAGGTCTTTCGACCGGGATTTTGTCCATTCATGTCAAATAATGATCCATTCATGCGAAAAATATAAATAAACCACTGTCTGTTGACGAAAAAGAATGCAGCAGGGAAAAGCGCATATGGCAAAAGGATATCCGTACACTCCTGTAGAAATCCCGGGAAACGCAATGCTTCTGCATCCATTTTCATATGCCAGCTCAAGACTCCTTGTGCGCCATCCACTCCGCCTCCACCTAGCAAACTGTTGTTAGCAGCATTCACTATGGCATCTGCTTCCATTTCTACCACACTTCCGCGTACCAGAGAAATCCGGCTCATTTTTATACCTCCAAAATGTCTATTCCACTTTAGATTAAAACCTATTTTAACATTTCGCTTAATATAAAGCCTCCGGCGGATGCGCACGGATTTTGTAAGGAAAAAAATACCGCCTTCAGCGGCCAAGATCCGGCGCAGTAAATGACAAAACAAAAAAAGTTTTGGCATTTACTATACTTTAGTGCATTCAGGATGTATATTGTCTGATAGGAGAATTATTTGAGATCAATGAAAGGAATTAACCTGATTTATGACTATATCCGGTGTGATAATTGTTTTTATCCTCTATTTCGGACTTCTGATAGCTATTTCCAAGATCACTGCAAACAGGCAGAGCTCAAACGATACTTTTTTCACGGGTGACCGTAGATCTCCCTGGATCATAGTGGCTTATGGCATGATAGGAACCCTTCTTTCCGGTGTTACATTCATGTCGGTGCCCGGTTATGTCCGGGAGTCACAGTTTACTTATCTCGGGGTGGTTTTCGGAAACTTTGTAGGGGTATTCGTAATAGCATTTCTGCTGCTCCCGCTCTACTACAGATTAAACCTTACTTCCATTTATTCATATCTGAGAGAACGCTTTGGTCCCAGAAGTGAAAAGAGCGGAGCCATGCTCTTTATCATTTCAAGACTTACCGGATCTGCTCTGAGGATGTATCTGGTCGTCTTTATCCTCTATGAATTTTTCTTTAAGCAGGCGGGACTGCCATTCTTTGTACTGACAGCTATTCTGATCGGAATGATCCTATTATACACGTTCCACGGCGGGATAAGGACCGTCGTCTGGACCGATGTACTCCAGACTACAGCCATGCTCCTTGCCCTTGCCGGTACAGTCTGGATCCTGATAAAGGGAATGGACTGCCCGGTTTCGGAAGTGATGAATGATGCTATGTCGGACGGAATGATGAATATATATGACAGTGACTGGAAGTCCTCCACCTTTTTCTGGAAACAGTTTGCAAGCGGAGTTGCCGGAATGATCGCCATGACCGGTCTTGATCAGGACATGATGCAGAAAAACCTGTCCTGCGACAACCTGAAAAATTCCCAGAAGAACATGTCTCTTACCGCAGTTCTTCTGCTTCTCATGAATACGATATTCCTGATCCTGGGAGTTCTACTGATATACTATGCAGAAAATAACCGGATAATCCTTCCCGAAAAGTCGGATGCGATCTTCTCTACCATAGCATTATCCACAAATACAGTATCCGCAGTATTATTTGTAGTTGGTCTTGTTGCTGCAGGATTTTCAAGTGCCGACGGTTCACTGACCTCTCTCACCACGTCCTTCTGCATAAACATTCTTGATTTTGAAAAAAATCCGGAACTGAATGAAAGCAGAAAAACAAAGATCCGTAAATGGGTCCACGTGGTATTTGCATTCTTATTCTTTGCGATAATCGTTATATTTAAGCCTTTTCATACTGATTCCATCATATCAACCATCTTCAAGGTAGCCGGCTTCACCTACGGACCGCTTCTTGGAATGTTCTGTTTTGGAATGATAATGAAAGACCGCCGGGTAAATGACAAAGCTGTTCCTTACATAGCAGTCATATCCCCGGCTGCAAGTTTCCTGATCGACAGGTACTCAGAGACCCTGCTCTTCGGATACCGTTTCGGTTTTGAGATCCTGCTCCTCAATGCACTGCTGACCTTTGCAGGATTACTGTTCTTCCGGGAAAAAGCCAGCATATGAGCCCCTATACAATGGCATTGTAGGTGCTGTTATCATCAGATGTCTTTTCGGAGGTACCCTCTGCATTGTAAACCTTGCTGCTGCTTAATTTATTGGCCGCGGAATTCTTCATAACACCTGCTCTTGAGGCCGTGGAATCCGCAAATGACCCCTGACCGCTGAAAAGTGCCTTTATGCTGCTGATATTCGCTTCGTTGAATTTGTCCCTGTCTATCGAAAGAGTTCCGTCCTTGGCAACACTGATGCCTACCTGGCCTAAAAGACCGGAATTTGTCCTTGTGTTCTTAAGCATCCTTACGGTGACATCATTAAGCGAGGAAAGGTTTTCCGAGGAGCCGTTCTTTATAAGTGCATTGTAGCTGTCGGCAAAATCCTTGACCGCACTGTAAATCTTATCGTAATCATACTCGGCATCGCTTTTCGTACCGTCCTTTGCGGTCTTTTGGAACTCTCCCTTCTGATAGATGCTTGACGAGCTCAGCTTATCAACTGCCGCGGAAAGATCCTCTGCCGAGGATTTAACGGTATTGTACGCGTTCTTTTCCGTGGTGCTTATACTGTTCTTAGCTTCCTTTGCACTCTCCTTTTCCTTTGCATAATAAGCCTTGTAGAGCTTTGATGCGCTCCCGTTCTTTAATGAAGCGTAGTCGCCGAGACTGTCATAAAGGGTTGCGGGTTTTGAGGAAGAAGCTCCCCCGAATAAATAGGAAAGGTCGTTTCCGCTGCTGATGGTATTTGACATTATACTTAAACCTCCTTGTAATCCTGCTTGCCGTATTTTCTGCAATAAATCCCGAATCCGTTCGGTAAAAGAACATAGAATGACTATATTTCTTTTCTAACAAATATATCGGCAAAATTCAAGTTATGTTTACCCCTTGTTTGTTCAAAATCAGGTACAATGTTATTTAGGAACCAAATAGACTCTACAGTGTCATTCTGAGCGAAGCAACTAAAAAGTGCCACTCTGAACGAAGTGATTAAAAGTGTCATTCTGAGCGAAGCGAAGAATCTTTTCCACCGAGGGTAAGATCCTTCGGGCAAAAGCCCTCAGGATGACAGAAAATACGTGTCCCGGCCTGACAAAAGTTTTTTGAGCAATCAGCACGTCCCGCTTAGCGAATCCGAGGCTTATAAATTTTGCGAGTACGAAGGCCGCTCTTGCGTTTGTGAAATGTCTGTTTTTCAAAATGTTAATACGCAAGAACGGAACGGCGCCGAGCAAAATTTTGTCATAAGACGAAGGATAAGCTTAGCGGGATCGTAGCGCGAAAAAAACAGTTAGTAAGCCGGGACACAAATGAATGCGCCTGAGAAAGATCCTTCGGGCTAAAGCCCTCAGGATGACATATGTGTCCCGGATTGATAACTGTTTTTTGAGTAATCACCGCGTCCCGTTTAGCGAATCCGGGGCTTATGTCCTGGATTTACAAAATGATTCAGGTAGTATATGATGAATCGGACGTCAAAAGTCACATTTTCATTAAAATAGAAAAAATCACGGCCGTTCTGCCAACCCCTAAAAAGCACCCGGTGGACGGTCATAGAATACAAAAGGAGAACTTCCGGAATGAAGACCAGATTGCTTCCAGTAATAACAGCCGTATGTATGATACTTTCAACTGTGACGGCGAATGCCGCTACGGTTATGATAGATCCGGGGCATGGCGGCGCAGGAACAACAGGCGCCGGTGCCATTTACCCTCCCTATATGGAAAAATCCCTGACTCTCGATGTTGCGAATCAGCTTTGCTCGGAGCTCAATGCATCCGGTATTTCTGCGGCAATGACCCGTACGGGAGATACCGCCCTCTCTCTTCCCGAGAGAGCGGCAATAGCAAAAAATTCCGGTGCAAAGCTTTTAGTCAGCATACACTTCAATGCTTCAGCAGCCCATGACAAAAGCGGCTGTGCCGTATGGACATCCATGTTCGGGAATCATTATAAAGCCGGAGCGGAGTGCGGAAATGCCATATTATCGAATCTGAGCTCCTTAGGCTTTGTAAATAAAGGAGTATGGACCAAGGCCGGATCACAGGGTGATTATTACGGGGTTGTACGCTACGGTACCAGTGTGGGAATACCTACCATCATCGTGGAGCATTGCTATATGGATAATGCCACAGACAGAGCAATCCTTGAAAGCGTCGGCACCGGAGCCCTGGCACATGCTGATGCCGCGGGAATAACGGGCTTTTTCAGCAGTGCCACCGGTCAGGCTCTTGCAAACGGAAGTCTCGATACCACCGCCGCAAATTCCGCAAGCTCCGTAACGGTAGCCGCCGGTTCCGGAAAAAGCAGCGGAACCGGCAGCAGCTCTTCAGCAAATCTGAAGGCCAATTTCTCCGATGCCGAGTGGCAGTGGCTATTAAGCCAGTGGGCCTATACGGGTAATGCCGAAACCGTCATCACCCAGGTACCCTTATCCGACCTGAAGGCACTGATCGAAGAACATAATAAGGGAAATATTTAACCGGAAGAAAACAGATCCGTTTATGAGTATTTCGGATTTCTTCCCTTCTGGGCGATACCGATATATGTCTTTCCCGTATTAAGCTTAATCTCATTCCCTGCATCGTCATAGTATTTTGTAGGGCTGTAGTCTCCCGTCTTCTTCCAGTGGATATGGATGCATTTCCCCCTGGTAAAGAAGTAGCCGTCCTCCGTCGAATCCAGCATGGTGAAGCCAAGATATCCCTTCTTGTCCAGCTGGCTCCACTTGGTATTCTGGATGATCACATTCGCAAAGGAGATCTGCCGCCCGTTTATGGCATCCTTCTGGGCTCCGCCATGGATATTCTTGTAATAAAGCCCGTCAGCCGCGTTATAGGTAAATGAGCTCTTGCTGTATGGAAAGATTTCCGAGAGGTCGATACTTGTGGCACTTTCTCCGCCGGGCAGGTCATTCACACCGTCTGCAAAGCTGAAGTGCTTAGGATTATAAAATCCTGATCTTAAATTCGTGAGATAACCCTGCTGCATACAGGCCTTTTGAATACCGGAGGCCGAGATGTAGGCATTATGCGGTGCCTGTCTGTCAGAGGTCCTGAAAAACTGTCCGGCTCCGGGTGCTTTTCCGCCTACGCCGTATTCATAGGTTCCGGAAATATTATTCATGTCCGGAGCATTGATCACTCCCTTCATATAGGCAACACCACCAAAATGGATAAGTATCGGATCCCACTCCTTTGCAGCATAGATATAATAAAGCCTGCAGCTCCTTAAGTTTCCTATTCTGGAAAGATCCGTCCAGTTGGGAATGATGGCCATCTGCCTTGATATTCCTCCCTCCTCCATGATCTCATAGAGGATATCCGCCCGGCTTATTCCGTAGGAAGGCTGCGCAGCCCTGTCCGTAGGCATCATAACCGCAAGAGGCCGGGTATTTGCCTGGGCAGAGGTCACACTTTCATTTGTATAGACACTTTTTGTGCTTCCCTCCTTATATACGCCCGCAACCGTCTTCGGTAAAGGAGTGCTGTTATCCTCTGCACCGTCTGCCATCATGGAATCAATGTCGGTGTCGGAGCTGTTCTTCACCTCATCCGCAGCGGTTGAAGTGTTCACATCAGATCCCTTTACAGATCCGGTAAGAACACCCGGCGTGTAATGTCCCAGATATTTCCCGTAATAATTAGCCCAGGAGTAGCTGTATTTCCCGAGAGGTGCGCTCTTTCCGGCTCCCAGCGCCCTGTAGCTTGCAGACTGGTTCTGGGCATTGAGTACGGCAGCATCCTCAGCTGCGGCATAGGCCTTCACGTCAAAGGAAGCATTTCCCTGTTCCCCGTTCCCAATACCGGTTTCCACAAAGTAACGTAAAAGGGCGGCACTGTCACCGCCGAGCTCCGGATGCTTCGCCTGATAGAAGGCAGCATCAAAAACCTTTGAATAGTCCCGTCCATTGTAGGTGGTTCCGGTCACTACAGCCTCCGGTCTTCCCAAAAGATAGGGATTATTAAGGCAGGAGGACATTATATTATAAAATGAATCCTTCTCGCCGTTCTTTTTTTCTAGATATTCCTCGCAATATGAAGAAAGCGTGTTGTAATCTAAGGTGTAACCGTTATCAAGGAGCATCTCCAGATTACGGTAATTATTCTTCGCCATATCGAGGGTAATTTCCTTCGATCCGAGATATGACTGGGGAGCGAAGCTCCAATAGGCGTTTTCAACCTCTGTAAGGTATGAAGGATTCCAGGTACCGGGGTCAGTTGTCCCCAGTTTCTGCATCATTTCCGATGCAGAGGTAAAACGGGTATTCCTTGTTACAGCAGCAGCTGCAGCTGTAACAAAGAAAAGTGAAAGACAGAGACCTAAAATTATTACTCTAAGAATATCATTTCTAAAGTGTTTCATATCGGTTTCATCCATATTCTTTATGATTATTCAATCTGTAAAAAGATTCTTCGGGCTTCGCACTCAGAATGACAGCGCTACTCAAGAAGATTCTTCGGGCTTCGCTCTCAGAATGACAATAGCCTTAAAAAAATCCCGTGCCGGAACTTCCGGCACGGGACCTGAAATTACTAAGCTGGAATTACTTCCTTATTGCTTCCCACTTCTTGTATGCGTCATTATAGGCATCCTGAGCTTCCTGAACCTTCTTCTCAGCTTCGATCTTTGCCTTGTCAGCAGCATCCTGTGCCTCACGGATTGCCTTAGCGGCAGCCTCGTTCGCATTATTGATAACAGATCTCTTCTCAGCGTCTGCAGCAGCGATCTTGTCATTAGCCTGCTTTCTTGCAAGAGCAGCAGCCTCTTCAGCATCGCGTGCAGCCTTTGCGGCGTCACTTGCAGCCTTGAAGAATGCATCGTCGATTATCTTGCCTGCATCGATGGAAACCTGATTTGCATTGAATGCATAACGTGCAGCGATAGCATTGATATAATCGATGTCAACAGCAGCAGCCTTTGAAGCATTTAATGCAGCATCAGCAGCGGCTGCAGCAGCCTTACGTACTGCAGCATCATTATCGTATGCAACGAGTGCAGCTTCTTCATATGCCTTCTTAGCCTTATCGGCAGCTTCAAACTCAGCAGCAGCGATCTTTCTGTCGCGCTCCTTTATTGCCTCAGCCTTGTCATTGGTAGCCTTGCTCTCAACAGAAGCAGCATTAGCCTTCGCATCCTTAACCTTCTTGTCAAGTCTCTGGATCTCGGAAAGGCTCTTCTTGTCCTTCTTAGCCTGCTTCAGATCATCCTCAGCATCCTTAACAGCATCATTTGCCTTCTTGATCTTCTCATCAAGCTTGTCAAGCTCATCCTTGGCATCATCTCTTGCCTTCTTGATCTTGTCATCACAGGCATCAGCTGCATCCTTAGCTATCTCATCAGCCTTGTCATTGGCATCCTTTACAGCGTCTGCGGCCTTATCGGCGATCTTGTCAGCTGCATCATAAGCATCCTTAGCGATCTTGTCAGCCTTTTCATTGGCATCCTTTATTGCATCGGCAGCCTTCTCAGCTTCCTTATCAGCCCTGTCGAAAGCATCCTTTACTGCTTCCTTCTGTGCATCCTCGATGTCCTTTGCAGCATCGTCATACTTTTCAGCCTTCTTCTTTGCTGCATCGTCAGCATCCTTCTTTGCCTTCTTGGCAGCATCGTTTGCATCATCACGTGCATCCTTTGCAGCCTTCTCAGCCTTCTCGATAGCCTTGTCGGCATCTTCCCTTGCCTTCTCGGCTTCCTTGTCGGCAGCTTCCTGAGCCTTCTTCTTAGCCTCAGCAGCCTTCTCCTTGGCATCCTTCAGATCTTCTTCAGCATCCTCAACCCTTTCCTCGGCGGTCTTTGCGAAAGTGGTAACCATTCCAACACTTGCAAGGGGCAGATTTGCCGTCATTGCTGCAACGATTACCCCGGCGACAGCCTTGTTAAACTTCCTCGTCATAACTAAAATATCTCCTTTCATGCATTTTTAATAAATGAACACAGAAGCCTAAATTTCAAACCTCTGAGCTATTATATCACCCTTTTTCAAAGTAAACAACTTATATTTATGATACAAAACACCAAAAATACAAGTAACGCTAAATCCTTTTTAAAAAGCCATTTGACTTTGGCTCTTCACTCCGCTCCGGCCGGTGTAAAACCTCCGGCGCATTGAGCGCCAAGTGGTGCAATAGCACCACGGAAGCGCTGAATGCGGGAGATGTATGCAGCACGCTGCATTATTTGTACAGATCAACCAGTCCCTGAAGGTGGGCAAAGTGCTTCTCTGCATTCTCGGCTGCGGCCTTAAAGAGCCTGTCGGCCTTTTCGGCATTGACCTTCCTCAGAGCAGTGTAACGTGCCTCTCCATCCAGGAAGTCCTGATAAGGAATGGTAGCTGCCTTGGAGTCAAGGGTGAACTTATTTGTCTCGGCTGCGGGATTGAATCTGAAGAGATTCCAATATCCTGCATCAACAGCCTTCTTCTCTTCATCCATAGCCTTGCCCATACCAACTCTTATCCTGTGGTTGATGCAGGGAGCGTATCCTATGATAAGTGAAGGTCCGTTATACGCCTCAGCCTCTGAAAGAGCCTTAACGAGCTGGTTCATATTAGCACCCATGGAAACCTGGGCAACATATACATAGCCGTAGCTCATTGCAATGGCTGCGAGATCCTTCTGTTTGATCTCCTTACCGCCTGCTGCGAACTGCGCAACCGCACCGGTAGGTGTAGCCTTACTGGACTGTCCGCCGGTATTTGAGTATACCTCTGTGTTGAATACGAATACATTTACATCCTCGCCGGATGCAAGTACGTGGTCAAGACCGCCGAAGCCGATATCGTAAGCCCAGCCGTCACCACCGAAGATCCACTGTGACTTCTTGGACAGGAAGTCCTTATTCTTTATAAGTTCCTTTGCCTCGGGAGCGGAATTGCCCTCAAGTGCCTTAAGAAGCTCGTTTGTAGCGGCTGTATTCAGCGCTGTGGAATCAAAGGTCTCGATCCACTTGTCGACAGCTGCCTTTACGGAAGAATCCTTCTCTGCAAGGGCCACTGCCTGCTTCTTTAAGTTCTCACGGAGCGTCTTCTGAGCAAGATGCATTCCGTAACCGAACTCGGCATTGTCCTCGAAGAGGGAATTATCCCAGGCGGGACCATGGCCTTCCTTATTTACGGTATAAGGAGTTGAAGGTGAGGAGTTACCCCAGATACTTGTACATCCTGTAGCATTTGAGATATACATCCTGTCACCGAAGAGCTGTGTGATGAGCTTCGCATAAGGAGTCTCACCGCAGCCTGCGCAGGCACCGGAGAACTCAAGGAGAGGCTGCTTAAACTGTGAACCCTTTACGGAATCGATCTTGAACTTGTCGATAACCTCCTGCTTCTCGGGAAGCTCAACAGCATAGTCGAAATAAACCTGCTCCGCCTTCAGAGCATCATCAAGGTTCTTCATTTCAAGAGCCTTATTGCCCTTCATTCCGGGACATACATTCACGCAGGAACCGCAGCCCAGGCAGTCCATATCGGAAACAACGATCGAGAACTTGTAGCCCGGTACGCCGTTAAGATCCTTAACCTTCATATCCTTCGGAGCCTTGGCAACCTCATCATCCGTCATTGCAACGGGACGTATAGCTGCGTGAGGACATACATATGAGCAGAACTCACACTGGATACAGTTATCTGCATTCCATACGGGAACGGATACGGAAACGCCTCTCTTCTCGTATGCTGCAGTACCTGAAGGTGTTGAGCCGTCGGTATATCTCTGTACGATAGATACAGGGATGGAATTTCCTTCCTGTGCGGAAACCTTGATCTGTACATCATTAACGAAGTCGATGACATCCTTGGTGCCCTTTGTTGCCTTCGGATAATCAAGACCCTCGTCCTTGGCATCCTTCCAGGAATCGGGAACCTTAACCTCTACGATACCGGTGGCACCGAGATCGATAGCGTTCCAGTTCTTCTGTACAACGTCATCACCCTTTAAGCCATAGGTCTTCTTTGCGGCAGCCTTCATAAGCTCGATCGCCTTCTCCTCGGGGATGATGCCGGTGAGCTTGAAGAATGCTGACTGAAGAATGGTATTTATACGTGTGGGTCCCATGCCGGACTCAATACCGAGCTTTACGCCGTCTATGGTGTAGAACTTGATATTATGCTTTGCAATGTAGGCCTTAACCTGTCCGGGAAGGTGCTCGTCCAGCTCTTCTCCTGTCCAGGGGCAGTTAAGAAGGAAGGTTCCTCCGTCCACAAGCTCCTGAACCATATTGTACTTTCTCACATAAGCTGCATTGTGACAGGCAACGAAATTGGCCTGATGGATAAGGTAGGTGGATTTGATGGGCTTATCACCGAATCTTAAGTGGGACATTGTGATACCGCCGGACTTCTTCGAATCATAGTCAAAGTAAGCCTGAACGTACTTATCGGTATTGTCGCCGATGATCTTGATGGAGTTCTTGTTCGCTCCCACGGTTCCGTCAGCGCCGAGACCCCAGAACTTACAGCATACTGTGCCTTCGGGAGTTGTAACGAGAGCTTCTCCGGAATCAAGTGAAAGATTGGTAACATCATCTGTGATGCTGATGGTGAATTCCTTCTTGTCCTTATTGTGGTAAACGGCAACGATCTCGCTGGGAGTGGTATCCTTTGAGCCTAAGCCGTAACGTCCGTGAAGTATCTCAACATCTGCGAATTTCGTGCCGCGTACAGCAGTCATGACATCCTGTGCCAGAGGCTCTGCTATGGAGCCGGGCTCCTTTGTACGGTCAAGAACGGAAATGGTCTTCACGCTGTCAGGTATTGCCTTCACAAACTCTTCCGTAACGAAAGGTCTGTAGAGACGTACCTTTATAAGGCCGACCTTCTCACCCTTTGCTGCGAGATAATCGATGGTCTCTTCGATGGTGTCGTTAACGGAGCCCATTGCAACGATAATGTGGGTAGCATCCTTTGCTCCGTAGTAATTGAAGAGCTTGTAATCGGTACCGATCTTCTTATTGATCTTGTCCATGTATTCCTGAACGATGGCAGGAAGATCATTATATGCCGTATTGCAGCTTTCCCTTGTCTGGAAGAAGAGATCCGGATTCTGTGCGGAGCCCTTTTCACAGGGATGATTGGGATTCAGTGCATTGGCACGGAACTTATCAATTGCATCATAATCGATGATGTCTTCAAAATCCTCATTAGACCAGCAGTCTATCTTCTGGATCTCATGTGATGTACGGAAACCGTCAAAGAAATTGATGAAGGGAATGGAGCCCTTTATCGCTGAAAGATAGGAAACCGGTGTCAGGTCCATTACTTCCTGTACGGAAGAAGCACAGAGCATAGCGCAGCCGGTCTGACGGCAGGCGTAAATATCGGAATGATCTCCGAAGATATTAAGTGCGTGTGTAGCTACGCAGCGCGCCGAAACATTGATAACACCGGGAAGCCTTTCACCGGCGATCTTGTAAAGATTGGGGATCATTAAGAGCAGTCCCTGCGAAGCGGTATAGGTGGATGTAAGTGCACCTGCTACCAGGGAACCGTGAACGGCACCTGAAGCTCCTCCCTCTGATTCCATCTCTACGATCTTTACCGTATTGCCGAAGATGTTCTTTCTTCCTGCTGTTGCCCATTCATCGGTGTGCTCTGCCATCGGTGAAGAAGGCGTGATGGGATAGATAGCCGCGCAGTCCGTAAAGATATACGATGCATGAGCCGCAGCTTCATTACCATCCATGGTCTTTTTGAATCTTGCCATTTGATAATCCTCCTACCAAAAATAAAATGTTTACAGTATATTCCAATACGCCTTCCCCGCCGGGACAGCATATGAAACATCAAAAATAAACGCCTCACAGCGTATTTTTTAGTCTAACATAAATCAAGTCTCTTGTAAATTTTTTTCAATTGTTTTATTGCCCCGATCAAACCTCATCACCGTCAAAGTCATCATCGTCATGGAGATACTCGCGGCTCGAAACCCTCTTTCTCTCCCTTTCCTCCTCAACAAGCTTTGACAGCTTTTCCATAACATCCTCGGGAGTCTTGATATTCTTTATCTCAAAATTTTTCATGCTCTTGTCGGCACTCTCGCAGAATATGCTTCCCACTCCGAAGATCCTCTGACCCAGAGTCTGCCTGAAGGATAAATCCATTATCCTGTAGAGTCTCACCTCATCCATTCTGATGGTCAGAAAGCCCCTTTTTATATAGAACCTTTCTTTATCGAAAGCGTAGGTGGTGAATGAAAGCGGCAGTCCGAAGATCGTCCTCTTCTTATCCTTCCACAGATACTCCTTAGTGTCCTTGGCCATTATTTATGCTCCTTTCTGTGCTGGTAGTGTTTTCATATTTATTAGAAAGATTCCAGTGCCCTGTAAAAAGCTTCTTCCTGACTGCATTAACTATCCTTCTGAGCCCCATGTATTTTTTAATGTATGCTTTGTCATAGGAAAGATTCTCTTCGATGGGTCTCACACTGCCGCAGGGGATGTGCATCGTGCCGTAGCTGAAGTCCTCGAAGCTCATTCCCGTGGTATGGGTCGCATCCTCCCGGTCGAAGCCGATATTATTTATCATATTGGAGGCAGGCACTATGCCGAGAGCCCCTCTCTTCATCCTGCAGTAATCCCACTGCAGATCCCAGGTGTCCTTGCCGCCGTTATATACAATATCCGCATCCTTTTTAAACAGGGCAAATGAAAGCGGTGTCCTGTAGACCTTTCTTAATCTCTTCTTATTCTCAGCATCTGCCCAGTCCTTCATATCCGGATCGTAGTACCTAGTCCATGCCCTGTTCCAGGTGCCCCAGCCCCAGATCGATGAAAAGAAGGAAAAGGTATAGTCTCCCTTTATCCTCTGCCCTTTAAGGAGATTCGTGCCGCTCACCATCATGACCTTTTCCTCGTATCTGTACTCGGTCAGCATCTGCTGCATAAAAGGGAAAAAGTCAGGTGAAGGCACCACGTCATCCTCAAGGATTATTACCGACTCCTCATCCTTAAGTGCTCCTGAAATGCCGCTTGAGACCCGCATCTTGCAACCCATGTTCTTTATTGCATAATCCTTTATGACCTCGCAGTCCCAGTCAATCATGCTCTCTATAAGGTGCCGGCACCTCCCCACCTTCTCTTTCTCGTCATCCCTTCCGTCCCTCGCGGCATCGGATACGAGGTAGAGCTTTTGGGGCCTTGCCTTTTTTATCTCTTCAAAGACCTTAACGGCGGTATCGGGCCTGTTGAATATTATAAATACTACAGGTATCGTCAGCTTAAAATCCGTCATCTCATAAAACCCTTTTACTGTCCTTCCACTCGTCCTTATCGATGAGCATCACGTAAAACACCTTTCCGTAGAACTCACTGTCCACATACCTGCCGCAGTCGATGACCTCCTTCACCTTCCCCGTCTTCGTGATTATCCTGTAATCCACATAGTCCTTGCAGTAATTTATGTTTTTGTCGATCTGCGCCCAGATGATGTCATCAACCAGCTTTATCTCATCGGGATGGACTATGCCGTCAAAGGTGCCTCCCGTATATTCCATGAATTCCTCAAGGGAGCGGCATTCAAACATTTTTATGAGCTCGTCATTCGCATATAATATCTTTTTATAATCATCGGCTTCATAGACAAGTATCGCTCCGGGTACGTACCTGACCACATTCTTTACATTAAAGGCGAGATTCAGTCTCTTTGAGGATTTTATATCCCGGCTGTACTGTTTGAAGCCATGCTTACCCGCGCTCTTTACGGAATAAAGAGCGGCATCCGCCTGCCTTAAGAGCATAGAGAGATCGTCGGTCTGCTCCGGATAGCAGGAATAGCCTATGGAGATCATAAAGGAATGGTGTATGCCTTCGAAATCAAAGCCATGCTCCATTTCCGAAAGCTTCCGTATGAGCGGATACGCCCCGGTAGAGCCCTTATTGAGAATAGTGACACTGAGCTCGTCTCCTCCGGTTCTTGCGATAAGGGCCCCGTTACTGAAAAGTGAGGTAAGGTCCCGTGCCAGATTCTTCAGCACCTCATCCCCGGTCTGATGGCCGTACATATCGTTTATTATCTTAAAATCATCCACATCGATCAGCACCAGCGTAAAGGGATCTGAGGGGTGCTTGAAAAGATAATCCTTCATCCGCGAATGGTAGCCGTGGCGGTTTAATAAGCCGGTAAGCTCGTCATGATTACTCATGATATCCAGCCGGTTAAGGAGATTATTGGCTATAAGCCTTGAAGAGATAAAATAGGATATCTCCTCCAGAAGCCTTCTTGTGGCAGGCGCCTCGTTCTCATTAAAATTATCAACCCCCACATAGCCCAAGAGCTTTCCGTCATTGTCGTTTAAGGGAACCAGGATATAGGAACGGATCCCCTCCCAGACCAGAAACTCATAGGTCTTCATATTGACCTTCCGGATGACCTCAACATCATTTACGACAATGCAGCCGTCCTCCAGGAAGGAATACTTGATATCCCCGATATCAAGATCGAGACTCAGGATATTATTCCTGTTTCTTCTCGGAAGTACTCCCTCCGAACACCATTCGAAGACGGGTATCCCGTTTTCATCCAGGACATATACGCGGTCGGGTTTAAGAACTCTCCCGAGCTCCGAAAGCGATTTATAGATACCATCACCGAAATCACCCTTATTAAGGAAGCGGGCTATCCTTATTATGGCATTATCCTCTGCATGGCCTCTCGTAAGAAGCTCTCTCTCGTTTCTGGTATCCTCCACGGGCCAGAATACGATACTGCAGCAGCCAAGGATAGATGAGGGAGTCGCGGTATACTCCATCCACTGCCCGAAGGAGGGCTCGTAAAGTCTTCCGGACACGGTCTCACCGTTTGCCGCACGTCCGGTATAGCTCACCCACCCGGGGATCTCGTCAAAGCACTCCTTATAGCCCTTGCCCATTATGTCTATCCGGCTTAAGCCCGAGTATTCGCAATATTTATTATTTGCAAAGACGAATTTCACATCCGTTACGCTGCCAAGATTCAGGACCGGCCTTATGATTATAAAGGGTAGGGGGATATCCTTAAATACATCAGGCTTCCCTATCAAAAGGATATCATCCTCCGTCCCAGCCTTAAGCCTTTCCTTTTCATCACTGAAGCGCTTTAATAAGAGGGCGAACATCTCATGGAGGGAATTCTTCTCTCTCGACTCGGCAAAGGCAGTAACCACCGTGATATCACTGTCCGCATTATTGTTTCTTATCTTATCCACCGCGCTCTTAAGGCAGTCAAAGGCTCCATGGGTCGATGAAAGTTTATCGCAGACCGAGAAGGTACAGTTACCGGTCCTTGCAATGACCACGCCGTCCGGATATGTTCTGCTTACAGTGCTTAAGACATTGGAAAAAAGCTCCTCAGCCTTATCCTTCCCGTTTTCCACAAGGATGCGCTGATACTCCGGGATCTCAAGCATTGCCACAGAGTATTCCTGTCCGTAATGCCTGTAATTATCGTCGACAGACTGAAGGACAAGGAAGAATCCCCTTGAGTTTAATAGGCCGCTGTCCACGTCGATAAAGAGGGCATGGTCCATTTCCTCCCCGGACTCCAGAACCCTGTCCGTATCTATAATGTAGCCTATAAGTCCTTCGATCTTCCCGTTTCTGTAAATAGGATATTTGGTGGCAAGGATATTGACCTTTGCTCCCTTTGCATATACCTGCCCCGGAGAATTGCGGATAACCATGCCCTTCTTGATGACATCATATTCATCACTCCTGTACTGGGTGTCATCGGGGTGCCAGCCCATTTCCTCATCATTTTTGCCGAGAATGGTCTGAACGGAATCAAAGCCGTAGAAATCAAGGAAGGACTTGCTGGCACCGAGGAAGCGTCTGTCCGCATCCTTCCAGAAATACTTGACATCCGATATCTCCATAAGGGAGTTCCAGAGTGAGGCATCAGTAATACCTGAATTATCCGCATTTTTCCCGATGCTTATCACCTGTCTCGACATCTCAACGAAATCGTTCTTGTCCTCACCCTCTATAAGGGTGGTGCAGCAGATAAGCTTCTTTCCGTCACTGTCCGGAACGGCGCTGCAGCGGATACTGGCCCACTTATACTGACCCCTTATCTTAAAGCGGAATACATTCAGGCAGGTTCCCTTTTTCTGCACCGAAAAACGGTTCCGTAGATTCACGGGATCATAAAACTGCATATACCTCTGGACATCGGCTTCATATATCACCCCGGATTCGGCGAAGCGTTTAAGCAGCGTCTCATAATGGGCGGTATCACCGCTTCTGTGACGACCGTAGTCAGCCTTTATGACCTTTACCGTGTCACTTACGAGATCGATCAGATATACATTTGAAAAAGAACCCAGGATATCCTTCAGGGTATCTGTGACATAATCATCCTCGCTGCCAATATCCTCAAGATCCTCAGAAAGGAACATAAGGAATATGCTTCCCGCCTCATTCATGGCAACAGGCCTGGTATCCAGCCTGAAGTGGCGGGTATTTATATCAAAGGTGATATCATCATCTGCTCCTCTTTCTATTATCCTGATGGCAGCATCCCTGAAATCCTCCACTGTCCGGTCATCCGATCCCCGGTTCAGTATCTCATTCAGGTCACGCCCCGTCCGGGAAACGAGCCTGAAAAACTCATTATTGGTAAAGAAAACATCGAAATCCTCCCCGTCAAACCAGGTAAGAGCCATTGCCTGGGGAGTGATGATATTGATAAGGCCGGCCTCTGAAAAGAGTGCCCTCTCCCCGGATCCCTCTCTCTCGGAAATTCTTTCATCCTTAAAGCTTTTCATCGTGTCTTCATAGGATCTCGAATTTCCAAAGTAAAAGCCCTGAACGGTCTCACAGCCGATACTCCGCAAAAATTCCAGCTGTTCCCTGGTCTCCACTCCCTCGGAAACCGTATGGATCTTTAAGCTTTTTGCCATGACCACGATGGATTCCACTATTTTCCGGCTGCGTTCACTTATAGACCTCACAAGCCCCATGTCGATCTTCAAGACATCAAAGCGGAAATCATTCAGCATATTGATGTAGGAATAACCGTTCCCGAAATTGTCGATGGCAACCGAAAAACGGAGATCATGAAGCTTCTCGATCTCCTCACGCAGAAGATCCGGATCCTTAAGCACCGTTTTTTCCGTAACCTCAATAACAAGAAGTGATGGATCTACTCCGCCGTCTTCCACTATGGCTCCAATGGTATCCGACAGATCCAGCACAAGGAAATCGGAATAGGTCAGATTGACGGCGATCGGAAGGGGATTATAGCCTGTCTCCGCCGAGCGGCGGATATTCTTCACAACCTCTCTTATCACAAAGGTGTCCAGCTTCCAGGTGAGATTATTCTCCTCAAGAACGGGGATATATGAGAATGGCGGGATGGTTCCCCTTTCGGGATCCTCCCAGCGTGTCAGCGCTTCGGCGCCGCAGTACTTGTCGTTTAAGAGACGTACCTGAAGCTGGTAAACGACCTTGATATAACCGTTCTTTATGGCATCATCGATATTATTGAGAACAAAGGTACGTATATCCAGCGCCTCGTCCATTTTCTCGTCAAAGTAGCAGATCCCGGAAGCATTCTCACGCCTGTTGTTTCTGCAGGCAAAACGGGCCTTGCTGCAGGCGGTCTCCATGTCATCCCTGTCCTTACGGAAACCACAGTAAATCCCGGCCTTCACCACCAGCCTGTCATCCCCCGCAAGTTTCCTCATGTCATTCAATATGGCAGGGATATCCTCATTGAGACCTCTGTTGTCCGTAAAAGCATAAAAACAGAATCCCCCGGGTCGGGAGCTCCGTGTATTGCCGAAATACTTCCTGAGGAGGTCGGCAAAGCCCCTTAAAAGGCGTTCACCTTCATCCTCTCCGTACCTGGCGATGTAAGGCCTGATCCCTTCCAGATCAAAGAAGATCATTGCCGGATCCCTGCCCTTGTCGCAGGATTCGGCAAAGTATTCCTCAGCACTTCCCATAAAGGCTGCCATTATCGGCAGTCCGGTCAGGCTGTCATATTGATTTAATGATTCTTCAGTAGATCCCACGTCTCCTATCCTACAACAATCAGTATATCAGAGTCAAAGCTGAACCTCACCTGTCTCCTTTGAGCCGTATCTCAGCGTCCTGTAGAGCTCGGCCGAGGAGCAGTTATAGTAGGGGTTTACGTACAGCATGCCTACGATACCGCAGGTTATTATAGATAACAGGGTCCATCCTATAAATGAAAGATCGAAACAAAACGCCTTCCACTTATTCCCTTTCATCAGCTGTCTTGAAAAGGTAATGACCTCCATTGCCTTCATATCGGGATTCTCCGCCAGGATGTATGGAACAAGCCTGTAGGAATACATCTTCACAAAGCCCGGGATAATAAGAAGACAGAACCAGAGCCCAAGGAAGAGATCGGTAAGGAACATAGTTACCACATTATTTGTCCAGTTGGGCTTGAAGGCTCTTTTAAGCTCTGAAAGATCTGCAGGCTCCTCAGCATTCTTAATAAAAAAATTATAGCAGCCCACGTTAAGGGGGTTAATAAGAGCCACCTTAAGCACAAAGCCAACAGCTATAATCAGCGCGATTACCCCCAGTATGGCTACGATGACAGCCACCACCTGTTCCGGTGCAAATCCCGAATCCTTTACCGCTCCTCCGAAGCTTTTCGCCCCGTTAGAACCGGTATAGACTCCGCTCGCACCCCCAAGAAAGGTCATTATAAGCGAGACAACAATGGTCATCCCGTAATTTGCCTTCATTGCGGCTCTTCCTTTTTCCTTTATATCAGCTGATCTCCACATGGGTTTTCCTCCAGTCTGTTACTCTTACAAAGATCCTTCGCTGTCGCTCAGGATGATCTGACCTGATGCCTTACCCTGTCATCCTGAGCGAAGCGAAGGATCTTATCACTTGATCACCTCACCCTTATAATTATTCTTAAACGATATTTTAAAAGAATTTCCGGAAACGGTGGTATAGCTGTAATCGTTCTTTTTCGGCTTCATCTTTATACCGTCAGCCGTGACAGTGAGCTTCTTCAGCTTTCCCTTCTTCACCTTAAAGCTCACCATATCCTCCGTCACTGCCCTTTCCACCACATTAAACTGCATAGTGGTCTTTCTTGCGCCATCTCTATAGGGTGCACTGTTCTTTTTCCATTTTATCACTGCGGTGGCGCTGCCCCTCTTTTTGTTCTTCTTAAAGCTTATCTTATAGTCCTTTTTGTAGGTATACAGAACTCCATTATAAATAATAAAGGATTTCTTTGAGGGTGTGATCTTCTTTCCGGTAAACTGGTAATTCTGGCTGTCTGCAGCTTCTCCGCCTTCCAGACTCACGCATAAAACGTCCTTTCCGTCCTTGGTCCTGTAAGTATTGTACACCGTATTGTGGATAAGGGTCACTTCCTGTCCTGAGGCATCCTTTACCTTTTCCTCTATATCAGGGGGATAGGTATCATCTGTGAATACCGTATGGGCGGAGATACACCAATTACCATACCCATCAATCCAGTCTTCGTCGTCAGCCAGATCAATCCATTCGCCGTTTTTCAGATAAAAGCTCTGGCCATTCTTTAACCCGCACTTACTTTTCACATTTTTTAATTCAAGGTCGGATTCATAGCACACGGAGCTCTTTCCGGTACTAACCACCACCGAAAAGGAGGTATCCTTTTCAATGAGGGCGGGGGAAGCAAGGGGAACCGTGTATATGCCGGGAAGGGCAAATTCACCCTTTGTGGTGGATTCTTCGAGCTTTATCCCGCTTATCGGGCTGCTGTTCTTAAGATTCCTGTATATCTCTATCTGATAATCCGTCGGCTCCAGGAATTCCAGAGTCACCTCATTAAGATACTCATTACTGTCCTTCTGCACCTTATACACATTTGCGACGCTTGCACCATTAAACCATCTGGGATTATGTATCTGGGTGTCATAGTAATAATTATTGTCGTAGCGCTTTACGTCCTTTGTGACCTCGAATATATATGCGCCGTTTTTAAGTCCCTTGTCATAATAGGAGAGCCAGAAATAATTACTGTAATCGTAAAAATCCCCCTGATCCTTATAATTCCAGCTGTTTCTTACGAGCCAGGCTCCGTCGGCTCCCGGATCCACATTAAAATTGCTGCGGGAAAAATCATCATTCCAGCCGACAACGGTAACAAGATGATTAGGGATACCACTAATATTACAATAATATGCATTATTTGATTCATTGTAGTAGCTCTTGTATTTATCACCGTCCGTTTGCGCATCAAAAAATATCCCTACGGCGCCGTTCTGTATAAGGGCTTCCTTCACGATCTTCATACCCTTTTCTTCATGTATATTGACCTCATAAAGATCCGTAAGGTCATATATTTCCTTCTCCGCAAGGGCATCAAGGTCAATATTAATAAGGTTATTGTTTTCATCAAAGCGGGGATCTCTTTTGTAACCATTTGCATCCACAGCAGACTCCGCATAAGGAAGCTCATTCTCGGAGACAAAGCCGAAGCCCTTGCTTAAATACTGCCCCGTCAACAGATGGTTTCCTCCGGTATCTAAGAGAAACGCATCGCTGGCTTTCTCATCCTCCGGCACTTTCGGCACTATCTCACTTACCGCAGCATCATTTCCTACGATTGGGTTTTCCCTGGTCTTATAGATCCCGAGGCCGAGATAGAGCTCGCTTAAGTCTATGCTCTTATCTGCTCTTTCCTTATTGATCTCCCTGAATTCCACCGGAGCAATAGTGGAAAAATCCCAGCAGGTTCCAAAGTTGGCCTGATCCCGTACAGGGGGATACATAGCAGTGATCTTCTCCTTTGTCTCCTTGTCCGTATTTCCGGGGAATCGGGACGGGAGATTTACTCTCGGAGTATAGTCAGTCTGTGCAAGGGAAGCGTTTTCACCATGGGCACGGCTTTTTATTTCCGAAAATGAAATGTCCTCATCCGTCATCTTAACATCATTATCCCAGGGCATGGGTATACCGCCGGTTCTCAGCATACTCATTTCTTCCTCATTATCAGCTTCAGCCTCTGCAGCTATGCCTGTGCTGTTCCCGGAAAGTCCTTCGGCTTCTGCCGCTATGCCTATACTGTCCACGGACAGGCTCCCGGCTTCTGCAGCTATGCCTATACTGTCCACGGACAATGCTTCATCTTCTGCTGTGGCAGCCGCACTGTCCACGGACAAGCCCTCCGGTTCTGCTGCTGTGCCTATACTGTCCACGGACAATGCTTCAGCCTCTGCTGCTGCAGCAGCCGCACTGTCCACGGACAAGCCCTCCGGTTCTGCAAATACGGTAACTGCCGACAGTATAAGTGTGAGTATTATCCCTGAAACTATCAATCCGTATGATCTTTTTCTCCGCATATAATGATCCTTCCTTACAATGAATCGCATAATTATTCTTTATTGTACAAAAAAAGCGGAACAAACACAATGCCCCGCTTTATCATTCCGTTACTGTTCTCAGCCTGTTCACAGCCTTTCAGGCTGCGAACGAAACCGGTTTTGCCGGTTAACCCGCCTTCGGCGATGGGACTCATTACAATCCATCGATCATACGGAAGCAGCTGTGGCAGAGCCCCCTGCTGCCGGAAAAAAGCTCTATCATCCGCTTTTCCTTCTTTCCCGTTTCGGGATCCTCGCTGCAGTATGGGCAGTAATCACTGATCATAACCGTATCGTCACCGGTATTCGCTCCGCCTGCCGCATTCTCCAGCTCATCATCCGAAAGCATCCTCATATTCTTTGATCCGCTTATGGTCTCATCTATAACACCCTTAAGGCTGCTTTCTTCTTCAAATCTCTGATAGTCAAACAGTGTTTTCAGCATTCTTCCTGTATTACTCATATTCTGCTCCTCCTCCGCTTATTTCCTGTTCTGATTATTTATACGATGCTGAAACCGCCTTTGGCAGCTTTTTTTGAAAAATATTCTTTCATAACCTTCAAAGCGCTGTTATGCCTTATCTTTACCTGACCGTATGAAAGTCCTGTCCTTGCCTCTATCTCCCTAAGCTTCAGTCCCTCGTAATAATGCAGCACTATAACCATTCTTTCCTCATCCGAGAGCTTTTTTAAGGCATCCGCAAGCTCACTCAGGGTCTCCCGGTTTAATAGCTCACTGTCGACCTTAAAGTCTGACGAAAGCTCCTCCGGTATCTCCTCCGTGGTCTTATGGGTTCTGTAATAGTCTATAATGGTATTTCTGGCAATCGTAAAGATCCAGGTTGAGAGAGAGGCCTTCTCACTGTCATAGCCACCGAGATAATTCTGCACCTTTATGAATACGTCTGAGCAGATATCCTCCGCATCCTCCGTAATATTTACCTTGCTTCTGATAAAATTCAGTACCTTGTCGTGGTAGTCCCTGTAGATTGTCTCTATATCCATATTTTCTCCGTTTCAAATGTTGTATCATCCAGCACATTCTATCATAAAAAGAAGTCAATTGGGACGGTTCTCTGACTTATTTTTCAGGATCTGAACTCCACTTCCCCGGACAGTCTCTCAGTCAGGGTGTCTCTCAACAGCCCCGCCACCTCAGACTCGGCTTTTACAACGAAATAAACCCGCTCACCATACTCTGTATCATCAGGAAAAATGCCGTATTCCTCCAGTATCCTCCGCACCTTCCCTTCATTCCGGTAATCAAAGGCAAAGCTCAGTTCCCTGCTGTCAGTAACCCTTACTATGCCCTTTTCCGCAGCCTTCAGAGCCTCCTTTGAAGCTTCCGTATAGGCACGTACCAGACCGCCGGTACCTAGAAGTGTGCCTCCGAAGTATCTGGTCACCACAAGGATAACGTTCTTTAAGCCTGCCCCGGAAAGTACACTCATTATGGGCTTTCCGGCGGTACCGGAGGGTTCCCCGTCATCGGAGGAATGAAGGATGTCCGGCGCTCCCTCTTCACCTGCGATTATATAGGCACTGCAGTTATGCCTGGCATCGTAGTGCTTTTTTTTGATTGAACTTAAAAAACCCATGGCCTCCCCGGTGGAAGAGGCATGGGATAAATATGCTATGAATCTGGATTTTTTCTCCGTTATCTCGCCGGTATAGACAGTGTTTTCTATTAGAGTGCGGTACTTTTCCATAAAGTCTGTATTATTTATAAAGATCCTTCGTCGCTTCGCTCCTCAGGATGACAAAAATGCTCCTCAGGATGGAAAAATGTCCAGTGGACATTTTTCGGGCACGTATTGCAAAATGTGCCAGTGGCACATTTTGAATGGCGTTTAGCCGTGCGGTGCACGGCTGCCATCGGACAGCCATGCGCGTCAGTGCCCCGTGATGCTCCTCAGGATTCCGCCGGCGGAACGCCGTACTTTATTGCGGAAACCGGGCAGACATAGGCGCAGCTTGCACACATAAGGCAGGGCTTCTCCCACTCGGGTCTGTTGTTTATCCATTTGATATGCCCTGTAGGACATTCATCATAGCAGAGCTTACAGGAATCGCACTCGTCGGTTGCGTAAAATCTTGGATCCCTGCTTCTGTCCGACCATTTTTCTTTTTTTACAAGCCACTTAAAAAAATCCTTCAGCATTTCTCTTCAATAAAAGCCCGCATAGATGTGCGGGCTTTTTCTGTGTTTTTCCGGTACCTGATTTCAGGAATCCTGGTCACTCCATTACGATATCGCCCCATTCTTCCTCACGTATCAGGGCAACATAGGTCTTTCCGACATTTATCTTTATCTCGTTACCGTCCATATCGTAATATCGGGTGGCATCCAGGTCGTTCTGCTTCGTCCACTTTACAGGAATAGCCTTTCCCTGTGTGATGAACCAGCCGTCACGGTTTGATTCGCTGGGATAGTACATCATGTAGCCATGGTCATCCAGCCGCTCCAGCCTTGCATTCTGTAGAAGCAGATTGGTAAATGCGATCTGGACATTGCCGTTTCCTGCATCCACTTCCTTCTGGTTATACTGGAAGTACTTATAGGTCTTGCTCTCCGGATCATACTCAAGCCAGGGGTTATTGTGATGGAAGGGCAGGCTTATCTTCTCGCAGGTCTTCGCGTCGGAGTACTGTGAAAGGTCATTGGGCTTTGTATGTGAAGCAAACTGATAGTGGGGAAGCCCGGTATAGTACTCGTTGTATGTGGTGCTGAAGCCGGTATTTTTGAAATTCTTCTCCAGATCCCCGGGAAGTATGTACTCTGTAAATTCCCTGGGCTTTCCGTTGTCAACCCTGGAGAAGGTACCGCTGAAACGCTCCACGAAGGGGTTTTTGTAGAAATTATCATTCCAGAAGGGACCGCCGTCATGGCAGAGTACTGCATTCCATTCAGGGAAGATCTGAAGGTTGGTGGGTCTTGTGCTTCGTATGGAACCAAGCTGCTTTATCGCACCCCAGTCCTTCACCATTACCATAAATCTGGTAACACCCTCATTCTGGGTGGAATTAACCATTTCATACATTATATCGGAGGTAGAGATACCATAGTGGGGAAGCGCGGTCTTCTCATCATCGACCATTACGGCTATGGGTCTCTGATCCTTTAAGGACTCGTCTATCCACTCTCCGGTAAGCTCGCTGGCATACATACCGTCGGGAGGGGTCTCCACCTCTTCCTCCTCCACCTCTTCCTCCTCTGCAGGAGCCTCTGATGAAGGTTCCTCGGGAGCTACGGCGATAATGGGTTCTTCACTTGCCTCTGTGGGCTGTTCCTTAGCTTCTTCTTTTTTCTTGCATCCGGAAAGCAGCATTGAAAGAGAAAGGGCTGCAACCAGAAGGATACTCAGGTTCTTTTTCATAAATAATTATCTCCAATTCATCTTTAGATCTGTTCATACCGTAAAGCTATTTATGAACAACTCCTTAATTACAGAAACCACCGGAGCCGTCCGCTCCTCAAAATGGTTTCCAAATCACAACACTTTGAACATAATATCACATAATAACAAGATATGGTATATATATTTCAAAAAAAGATCATATGCCCCGGTTTAGAATCGGTTTAGTGTCATTCTGGGCAAAGCGAAAAACCCTCTATTTCCGGTTGAAAAGATCCTTCGCTGACGCTCAGGATGACAGTGTTCTGACGCTCAGGATGACAGGTTTCTTAACCTAACAACGGTTTCCTGTATATGATATCCGTCCGGGCAGGGCCGTTGCTTACGATAGTAATGGGGTAGCCCAGGCTTTTCTCTATGAAATTGACGTAATCCTGTGCCTCCTTCGGCAGCTCCTCAAAGCTCTTTATGCCGCGGAGATCGCATTTCCAGCCCTTGAAGGTCTTTAATACGGGCTTGCATCTATTGAGATCCTTTGTCACGGGGAATTCCTGTATTTCCTTCCCGTCAAGCTCGTATGCCACACATACCGGGATCTCATCAAGATAGCCAAGGGCATCCAGAACAGTGAGTGCCACATCGGTAGCTCCCTGCAGACGGCAGCCGTACCTTGAAGCGACAACATCGTACCAGCCGACTCTCCTTGGTCTCCCGGTGGTGGCACCGTATTCCCCTCCGTCTCCGCCGTGGTTTCTAAGAGCCTCCGCCTCATCACCGAAGATCTCGGAAACAAAGGCTCCAGCTCCCACAGCAGATGAATATGCCTTTGAAACGGCAATTATCTCCTTTATCTCATAGGGCGGTATACCTGCACCTATGGCACCATAGCCCGCAATCGGACTTGATGATGTGACCATGGGATAGATACCGTGATCCGGATCCTTCATGGTTCCGAGCTGTCCCTCGAGTAATACGGTCTTATTCTCCTTCAGAGCCTTATGAAGGTAAAGTGAAACATCCCCGATATAGGGCTTCACATAGTCCCTTTTTTCCTTTATCCACTTAAGGAGCCCTTCCCTGTCAAGCTTATCCTTCTTATATAAAGAAGTAAGAAGCGGATCCTTAAGATCTGCGACCCTGTTTATCTTCTCCATCAATGCATCGTCAGCCTGGAAGAACTCGTTTATCTGCCAGCCGATCTTTGCAAACTTATCGGAATAAAAGGGAGCTATGCCGGACTTTGTGGAGCCGAAGGATTTTCCCGCAAGCCTCTCCTCCTCCAGAGTGTCAAAGAGTACGTGGTAGGGCATCATGACCTGCACCCTGTCGGATATAAGGATATTCGGCTTCGGCACCCCTCTCCCGGTAATATCCTCCATTTCATGGGTAAATTTCTCTATATCAAAGGCCACACCGTTCCCGAGAATGTTCATAATGTTCTGATGGAACACTCCGGAGGGCAAAAGATGCAGAGCAAATTTACCATAGTCATTCACTATCGTATGGCCGGCATTTGCACCTCCCTGGAAACGGACAACTATATCCGCTTTTTCAGCAAGGGTATCAGTGATCTTACCCTTTCCTTCATCACCCCAGTTAACACCTACTACTGCTTTAACCATTCTTTGCTTCCTTTCATAAATCAATTCTCTCACACTTTGATCTCCGCTTTTATATCGGAAATGCCGGCGTATTCCTTTAATACCGGATCCACAAAATCCCTAAGGAAGTCACTTACCTGCTCCTCCGCAAACCCGGTGAAGTTTTTTAGATCCAGGTTCTTTTTCAGATCTTCTTCGGTAAGAGCAAATTTCTTACCCAGCCTCTCGTCCTCCGCCAGAAGATGAAGGAGGTCATTCTCCTTCCCCTCTTCCTTGACGTGCTTTCCTGCGATCATTGAGTTTTCCCTTATAACCTCGTGGAGCTCCTGACGGTTCCCACCCTTTTCCACACAATCCATCATTATATTTTCTGTGGCCATAAAGGGAAGCTCCGCCCACATATGCTTTTCGATGACCTTAGGGTAAACCACCAGGCCGTCCACCACATTTAAACAGAGATCCAGGATCCCGTCTGTTGCAAGAAATCCTTCAGGAATGGACAGTCTCTTATTGGCAGAGTCGTCCAGGGTCCGTTCGAACCACTGTACGGATGAGGTAATTGCAGGATTAAGTGCATCACATATCACAAATCTCGCAAGTGAAGCGATCCTTTCCGATCTCATGGGATTTCTCTTATATGCCATTGCGCTGGAGCCTATCTGGCTTTTTTCAAAGGGCTCCTCAACCTCTTTCAAGTGCTGTAAAAGCCTTATATCATTACTCATCTTGTGGGCGCTCTCAGCGATCCCCGCAAGAACATTTAAGACTCTTGTGTCATACTTCCTTGAATAGGTCTGCCCCGAAACGGGTACTACGGAGTCGAAGCCCATCTTCTCCGCTATCATAGGATCTATCTTTTTTATGGTATCGAGATCACCGTGGAAGAGCTCCTTAAAGCTCGCCTGGGTGCCTGTGGTGCCCTTGGAGCCTAAGAGCTTTAGTGAAGACTTTACATATTTAAGATCCTCAAGATCCATAAGGAACTCATTAAGCCATAATGCTGCCCTTTTACCTACGGTAGTTGGCTGTGCCGGCTGGAAGTGCGTGAATGCCAGGGTGGGCTGGGCTTTGTATTTATCGGCAAAGTCCCTGAGCTTCCCAATCACTCCCGCAAGCTTTTTCTCTATAAGTTCCAGTGCTTCACGCATTATGATGATATCGGTATTGTCCCCCACATAGCAGCTTGTGGCACCGAGATGTATTATGCCGGCGGCCTTCGGACACTGCTTTCCGTAGGCGTAGACATGGCTCATCACGTCATGGCGGACTGTCTTTTCCCTTTCTTCCGCCACCTCGTAATTGATATCCTCTGCATGCTCCTTTAATTCTGCGATCATTTCATCCGTGATCTCTTTTAAGCCCAGTTCCTTTTCGGTCTCCGCAAGGGCGATCCAGAGCTTCCTCCAGGTCTTGAACTTCTTGTCCTGGGAGAAAATATACTGCATCTCCTTCGACGCGTATCTTCCCGAAAGCGGGCTATTGTATCTCATTCTGTCCGGCATTCCTGCCTCCTGCTAATACGTGATCACCCGGAAAGCCCCGCTGGGATCTCCGGTTCCTGAATAGTTACGATCAGGAAGTTCTCAAAACTCCCAAGTATTGAATTATATATTATGAATACGCCTAAGGCAAGGGGGCGCTCCCAACCCCTTATGGATTTGACATAGTGTTTCATAAACGTTACAATTTAAGTACGCTTTTAAGTACGCTTTTAAGTACGGTTTTGTAATATGGACAAAGCACGATCGGGGGAAAAATGATAATAGCAAAGCAGATGGACGTCAGATCCAACTTGAAGCACTATTTTGATCTTGCTTATAACGGAGAGCCTGTAATAGTCCCGAGAAAAAACAACCATAATGTTGTGATACTGTCAGAGGACGAATACAACAGATTAAATCAGAATAAAAGGGTTACACAATATCTAAGTCTCTCTGCAAATATGGATAAGGATCATGATTCCCTCTCCGTCAATAAGGGAAATGTAAAAATGCATAACCTTGAAAAGCTGAATGTAATAAAGGGTCTCAGCGAAAACTGGAACGGAAACGGAGCCCCTCCATTTCCGGAGTCACTTACGGATAAGATCGCTGCTTTTCTTGATAAGCTTATCATTCAGCCGGAAATTTTCCCCACTGCGCTTTGTACGATTCAGCTGGAATATGACAATTCAAGAAGGGATCATATGGAGATCGAGATCAGTGATGACGACACTGCCGAAGTATTCATTGTAAACTTTGATGGATCCGAGCTTACCGGGACCATACCCTCGACTGCGGAAGCTATAAATGAAAGAGCCGGTGCATTTTATGGATAATCATTTTGAAGATAATGAAAAGGTCTACCGGGCAGTTTACCCACCGGAGGTAGCGGATATCTTCCGGAAAAGAGACGGCAGCATCTCATCTGCCGCCTTTGCGGATCCACGCGGTCTATCTGTGGACCGTGGGAACTACCGAAGTGACAAGGCAGTGATAATCTCGATGCAGAAAAGATTTCAGGGAAGGATAATCACCTTATATTCAAAGCATTGCAAAGAAGCAGGCGCGGTTCTACGATATGCTCCTTCAAAATCAAACCCCTGCCATTCAGAGATCCTTGGCAGCGCTTCAACACCTCTCCTTTCAAAGTCCCAGAGAAGGTACCTTGCAAGAAAGGCTGCGATCTGTTACTGACCGCAGCCCGGAAGGATATGATCAATTGATAAAAGCTCCGCAGGTTCCGGCTCCCCGGCATATGCTGAGATCTCCGCAGGTTCCGGTTCCCTGTCATTCTTAGGGCTTTAGCCGGCTCCCTGTCATTCTGAGGGCTTTAGCCGGCTCCCTGTCATTCTGAGGGCTTTAGCCCGAAGAATCTTCCCTCCGGTGGATAGACCCTTCGCAAAATCCTTCGCAAGATCCTTCGCTTCGCTCAGGATGGAAAAACGTCCAGTGGACGTTTTTCGGGCACGCTTTGACGCGCCAAGCGCGGCAGTGCCCCGCAGGGTAAAGGATCCTTCGCTTCGCTCAGGATGACATGAGACTTCGCTCAGGATTTCACCGTCATTTTGTATTTTTTATTGAGGTAGCTGTAGCACACCCTGAAATTACTCTTTTCAGGGGATGTGAGATACAGGGTATTATCCTCTATCCGGGCATTTCCTGCCTTATCCCGTAATATTGTCATTTTTCCGCTGTCGATCGTGGTCCCGAAGAGCTGCGCGGCATTTAGTGACACGCTCTTTCCCCCCGCTGACCTTATTATCTCCCTCACCTTATCCTTCTGCGGCTTCGGGGTATCAACCGTGAAGGTCACAGAGTACTGCTTTCCTCCCGCCAGATTAAAGGTCACGGTTCCGGAGCTTTTTAGCTTTATTGAATAGGAGCCGCTTTTACGGTTCTTCCTTACCTTCGCAACCTTTTTGTCACAGGCTATGCTCTCAATTTCTTCCTTTACGGTTATGTTTGAGCCCTTGATGCAGGTAGCTTTGAGGCTGTCCACCCCTGACCCCTCCACATTTGCAAAGCTTATAAATAAGCCCTTTGTACTTCCGAGGAAGGTGTCCAGAGGGAGTGTGTCCGAAGAAGAGCCGTATGTCTGTCCGCTTACGGCGCTCACCTTCCTTACCCCGTTCTCCGAGGAGGTTTCCGGCTCAGGCTCTGCTCCAGTTTCAATATTTTTAAGCACATAGTCATAATTATCTTTGGAAATCGGCAGTATGGCTACTTCTATATTTTGAAGCCAGGTTTTTTCGTTTTTTCTCCTTACGGTCAGGGGATTCAGGATAATGGAATACATAGTCCTTACATTAAGCTCACCTTCACTGTCCGATAGCGACCCTGTATCCGATATGACGTATGCCATACCATTGTCGGTTCCCACATACATCATGGCATGTCCCGGGAAGTAAAAAAGTGTCCCTGCCGGCATCCTTTTCATGGCGGCGAGCTTCTCCTCATCGCTCATCCCGGATAGATCAAAGGCTCTGCCTTCTACCGATCTCTGCCAGGAGGTATTTCTGGGCAAGCTTAAGCCAAAGCACTTATAGATATTCCTCGTATACAGCGAGCAGTCCATGGAATCAAGCATTCCGCCCCATCCGTAGCGGTCTCCCAGATTATTGAAGGCAACTCTCAGGATCTCCTTTTCAGTCATCTCGAGATAACCGGTACTCACTTCATAATGCTGGGAGATCAGCGCGCATTTTTTCTCGTATTTCCCTTCAGCATTCCTTGTCGGAAGATAGACCACGTAATTATTCCAGGTTCCCCTTTCACCTACAGAGGACGGGATCTCATCATCCGGCACCAGCTTAAGAATAGTGGCAAAGGTAAGCTTTACCTCCGAAAGGTATTCCGTATAATATGAGGGCTCAAGGGTAATAAAATTCTGTGTAACAACAATGAAGTCCTTGTTTTCAGGTTCTACCTTCCAGGCATCGATCCATTCCTCCTTACTGCTGCAGACAGCAAGGTCCTCCGCCAGAACCCAGCCTGTGCAGTTATCGGAATAGCCCCAGTAAAAGAGATCCCCGTCAACCTCGGCCTTCTGCCTGATAATAAAGGGTTCATTAACATTAAGGGCAGAGTTCACATTTTCATTATCCCCGTCAGTAGCGGAATAACCGATATAACTCTTTACAGGGATATTGAGGATGGTGGTTCTCTTAACGGCAACGGCATACTGGTTATCCTTTGTCTGTCCCGTATAGGCCGTATCATGTATAGCCTGCCCGATAGCCGCATAATACTGATCCTTATCCTTGATTTCCACTTTATCGACATATATTGCTTTTTTATCCGGTGCCTTTGTATTTTCCAGTGAATCCCTGAGCTTCTCAGGATCATAGCTTTCAGGGAAATTCTCTATATCGTTAAGATATGTGCCCTCCGAAGAAAGCATTTCCTTATTAAGCTCTTCTATTTCAGCTTCAGAGATAAGGGTTTCTTTTGGGTCTAAGAGGGCACCCTTATTTTTATCGAGCCAGTACCCGCTTTTACACATTTCCTCCGTTACACCGTAGGCTGCGCTGACTGAAGAGAGTTCCGCCCCCTTCTCCTCATTTTCATCCGGAGAGCTGATTTCCGCGCTGAAATAGAGCGGCTCCTCATCAGCATAAGTACTAACGCTGTTTGCAGCCATGGCCGTCAAGATCAGGCTGAATGCAAATATCTTCATTATTCCCGTTTTTCTTTTCATATTTTACTCCGTTTCGTATCTTCCTAATATTGCCCGTACAGATTGGAGATAAGAGCCTCCAAACAGATTCAGGTGATTCAGTAAATGGTAGAGATTGTAGATATCCCGGCGATCCTCATATCCCGGCACCGCGTACGTGTAGCTTTTCCAATAGGAGCTGTAGAAGGCTCTGTCATAGCCTCCGAAAAGCTCTGTCATTGCGATATCCGCTTCATTGCAGCCGACATATACCGCGGGATCTATAAGCACGGGAGCGCCGTCGCTTCCCGTCATATAGTTTCCGCCCCAGAGGTCACCATGGAGGAGCGCAGGTCTTTCCGGCTCATAAAGGAAACTATCAAGTCTGTCAAGGAATCTTAACTGCCTTTTCCTGTCAGTCTCATCAAAGTAACGGGAGGCTCTTTCAAGCTGCGGCTCCAGTCTGCACTCCCTGAAAAAATCTATCCACTTATCCTTTGCTGTGTTTTTCTGATACCCTGCGCCGATATAATTATCCTGCGTAAATCCGTACCTTCCGCCCTGCACAAAGCTGTCCGTATCCGCCATATGCATGGCCGCAAGGCCGCGGCCAAAGTCCTCAAAGAAACCTCTCTTTTTTATTCCGCTCTTTACCGCTTCCATAAGGAGGAAGGCTGAATCGCCGTCTGTGCCGACAGCCTTTGCCTCAGGTACCCTTAAACTCCGGGTCGCCTTAAGTGCAGCAAGCCCCAGGACCTCCGCCCTGAAGAAATCAAGGTTTTTCCGGCTGTTTGCCTTCATAAAAAGCTCTGATCCGTCAGACAGCCGCAAAATATACGCCCGGTTAATATCTCCTCCCAAAACCGGGTGTCTTTCTTCAATTTCCACTCCGCTGCCACTCAAAGCTTTTATGGCTTCATTAAGGGATTCATACTCTTTCATTCTACAGTATCTTCTCCATACAGATCTTCTGGGGAACAAGCCCCATTTTTTCATAGAACTTTATTGCAGCGGGATTGCAGCTCCAGACATTCAAGGTGATATTGTAAAAGCCCTGCTCTTTGGCGTACCTTATCACCTCATCATAGAGTGTCTTCCCCACCTTCTTTTCCCGATGCCTTTCATCAACACAGATATCGTCAATATAGAGTGTCTTTATATCGGTTAAGACATTATCATCCTTAATCTGCCTAAAGATACAGAATGCATGACCCAGCACCCGGTCATTTTCATCCGTACACACAAATACCGGAGTTTCCGGGTCATTTATGATATCCCTTAATTCATCCTCATTGTATTTGGTGGCAGGACCCTTAAAAATATCGGGTCTTCCCTTATGGTGCACCATATCAACCTGCAAAAGAAGCTTCAATATGTCAGGGATATCCCTTGTCTCCGCTCTCCTCACCATTTTCATATAACAGTCTCCTTAACCAGCCTGCCAAACAGCCGTCCCGGTATTTAATCACTGATCTTCACAAGCACTATATCACCCATCGGTCTGATATATCCTGAAACCGGGAATGACGGCATTTCCTTTGCCTCCTCTGAATAAGCCAGATCTTCATAATTTTTCTGTGCGACATTCAGCTTTACATGAAGATAATTATTGAAATAATTTCTGTACGATATACGCATACAGTCACCCACAAGTGCAAAATCCCCATACCTTGCGTAGGAATTGGCTTTATGATAGATAGGGCTTACAACGAATGTGCTGTTATCTGCAGGTTTTCCGACAAAGAAAAAAGCTGAATCCATAAGATTCTGATCCATAATGTCATTAAGAACCCGGTTTGACAGGGTTTCTGTCGCCTTTCTCCCCTCCAGCATTGCATTCTGGTCTATCTGAATCTGTACGATATTACCATACAGGATAAGCAGACTCACGATCCCGATAATAATCGAAGGAAGCTTCCTGAGCTTAATATCCTCATTGTCTAAGAGCAGAACCGATAAAGAAAGAATAACAGCCGCTCCTGCCGTGGTCTGAAGTGAATAATCAGCCCCCGGAGCGATGATAAATACGACATTTCCGGCCGCCGGAAGAAGTAATGCAAAAACACAGAACAAAATAAACAACCTGAGATCAGCTTTATTCTTTTTTGCGTTTGTTTTATTCTCCCTGACGACCTTTATCCCTGCAATGATTAAAGGGATAAGTATTACGGCAAACTCAAGCCACATTATCTTAAGGTTCTGTAGTGCATTCAAATTGAATGAGATCTTGTCCGGATTAAAAAAATAGTCTAAGAACATTGAATATGATTTTACAAGATTTTGTGGGATGTTTATCAGTGTTTCCACTGTTCCAGAAGAATTGGCTCCGTGATAGCTGTTGAGAGTTGTTTTATAACGCTTTAAGGCGACAGCGGTTGAAAAAGCATACAGTATCACACCGAAAACCGAGCATTCTACGAAAACAAGAAAATTCCCCAGAACCCTCTTTAGCTCATTTCCCTTTGTGATAAGAAACATCAGAAAAATAAGCATCAGAAGACAGTATACACCCAAAAATGACTGGTAGATTGACATAAACAGGCAAAACATGAGAATGCCGAGAAGAAGCCCCGAATAATATCGCTTCTTCTCGAATTTTACGGGAAAATAAACCGCCATAACCGAAAACATAAATGCAAGTCCATAAGCAGCTGAAGTATATCTGTACGAAAGAATGATGGACACAAATGTGGAAGAAAGAAAGACGGCCATAGAAAAACAAGCTATTATCCTGTTTTTGATATCAAAAAGATCCAGGATCAATATGAATCCGATAACAAAGGCCGATAATGACAGAAGTGATGTAAGAGGATCCAGATACACTCCGTAATGCATATTATCGATAACCGGAAGAAGCCACCTTCCAAGAGACGCCTCATAAGCCCCACTAATGTAATAGCTCTGACGCCACATTCCGTCATAGGTATTTGTAAGATTCTGGGTAATAAAGGTCGAATAATTAATAACAGAGAAAAGCATCCCAAAGATCAGCTCAAAAACAATTATCTTCTTTTTTTCATCCGGTATAGTTTGTAAAAACATTATTTCAATTCTCCTTACCTTTTTTCCCTCAGCTTACCTTAAATGTAACATTGCCCCTGTAGTTATGCTGTCCGTTCACGGTGACGGTGCCGTCATCATTGATAAGGGTGGTATAGTCGCCCTTCTTTTCAGCGTTATTCTTTTTGCAGGGCTTCATAAGTATCCAGTTGGACTTCTCTTCTCCGCCGCCAAGGTACTTATAGTGAAGCGCGATCTTCTTAAATACTGCGGTCTTCTTTCCCTTCTTGTCTACGATCTTAAGACCCTCGTAGTTTTCTGAGGTAAAGCCCGAAATATCAGCGGGTTCGATTGTGAAATAGAAGTTAGTGTCCTTAAAGGCCTTACTCTTAAACTTTTTATTGATCTTTTTTAATGCCTTTTTCTTTGCAGCGTCAAGACCCGTAGCAGAAATCTGGAATGTGAGGCAGGGTGCCTTCTTATCGGTTAGTACAGCGGCTTTGGTATTATTCTTAAATTTAACCTTAACAGGCTTATAGCTATCCTTTATCTCTTCTCCGGTCTCAGTATCCGTTGCGATAAGCTTAAGCTCTATATCATTTGATGTTTTGTCGCCTGCCTTGTCGCTTTTAAGCGTATGCTTCCTGCCGTTATAGGTGGCCTTTTCACTGTATTTTACGGTAAGGTCTATACCAAGGGTCTTTAATTCCGCTATCTTCGAGGAATCAAATTTAACGGATCTAATATGGTTAATGATATCCAGAACATCATACTCGCTATCAACTATGGTGCTGTTATAATGAATCTTCACCTTATCCGGATCAATGCCGGCGTTTTCAAGATGGTCAAAAAGAGTGGTCTTTCCGTTAAGACCCATTCTGTCAAGGTGACCCTTATCAAGGCTGAAGTCCCAGAACTCTATCTCCTTCCACTGGCTTTCGGAACCCTCAAAGTAGATATCCGTTATGTTGCTTAAGCTCTCTCCGTTGTCACTTGCAACGGTAAAAGCCTTCTGCCCCACTCTTTTTAAGCTCTTCGGCAGATGAACAGTCTTTAGATTACTGCAGTTATAGAAGGCCTCAAGCTGTATGCCATTTACCGTTGTTCCGACAGTAAGGTCGGTAAGGGACTTATTATTGTAAAAGGCCCAGTACTGTATATCCTCTGTTCCCTTTATAACGGTATACTTACCCCCTGCCTCCTTTACGAGTCCCTCGGGCACGAACATAAGGCAGGGCGTCTTGTATACGCTTCCCCTGATGGCTGCATAGGGATCGTTTATCTCATAAATTGTGTTTTTTACTTCCCTCATATAGGGATTGTCTTCCGAAAGCTCGAGCTCCTTAAGTGATGATGAGCCGCTGAAGCTGTCACCCCTGACATTATGGATATTATCGGGGAATACGAACTTTGAAAGCCCGGTACAGTTTCCGAAGCTACCCCGTCCGAAATGGCATACTCCCTTTCCGATGGAAATGTCCGTTAGTTCAGGACAGTTATAGAAGGCCTCCTTATCGATCTCAAGTGCCTCTCCGTCCCTGGCATAGCCTATCGTTACCTTCTTAAGCTTCGGACAGTCCTTAAACATTCCGTTTTCAATAAAGCACATGCCCTTTATTTCCACAGGGCTCTTGTACTCCACCTCCGTAAGGTTCGGAAGACCGTTACATTTATCGATATCATCCGCATCGGCTCTTCCTGACTCAAATACTATCTTCACGGCCTTATCCTTGCATTCATCAAAGTCGGAAGAACTGCTGCTGTCATTGGTATACTTAAGCACTCCGTCAGAAAAATGCCAGTGCCAGCTTCCGGAAGATAGGCCGGCCTCTGCCCTGTCCCCGCTTTCTCCGGCTGCATCCGAAAGATCCGCCTCCGCATCCGGGGCTTCTGCCGCTTCCGCGATTACCGCATCCGCTTCCGCTGCAAAAGAAACAGCCCCGGAGAGCACTCCTCCTATTGAAAGAGCTGCGGTCAATACCACTGCCATAAAACTCCTGTAATAGGTTTTAATATTCTTCATAAATACTTATCCTCCTTGTGATATTATATTTTGTCGTCAAATGTCATCCTGAGGAGCGATAGCGACAAAGGATCTTACTCAGTACTCAATATACCCGAAATAATTACCCCTTCCTTCAAGTGTGACTTTGCCTCCCGAAGACACGGTACCGTTTAAGGCCGATTTAAAATCCCTATCCTTTGTTTTACTGTATTTCAGCTTTAGCTCCTTCTCCTTCCCGTCGGCATATTTTATGCTTATCCCGGCCTTTTTCAGCTTCATCTTATCCTTATCAAAGGAACCTTTTTTTACTATATAGCGGTTTTCTTTCCCGCTGCCGTCAGTAAAAATCCCGGAACTTCCCGAAACGCCGATAAACAGGGGATATACAGGGATCACAAGCTTAAGCTCGGTTCCTGCCCCGGACTTAATAAGATCAGCGTCGGTTAAGGTACTGCTCTTATTATTTTTAAGCTTTTTATTAAGCTCCCTGATCTCCTTATCAAGCGCTTTCCCGAGAGTCCGGTCAAGCTCCCTGTCCTCCAGTACTATTCCTGAAAGATATGCCGCATCACCTATGCCTTTGATATTTCCGGACATCCTGCCGAAGCAGTCAAAGCTTGCTTTCTTTGCATTCTTTATCCTTGCCTTCTTTACCTTTGCTTCCTTCCATTCGCCGTTTATTTCGGAGTAGAATACTTTCACATTTATGTCGTTATATTTAGAGCTGCCTGTCTTATTCTTATTATAAAGATGCTTTCTCCCGTCTGCACGGAGAGCCCCGTTCATACTGAGCT
This sequence comes from uncultured Lachnospiraceae bacterium, assembly GCA_947167135.1. GTDB lineage: Bacteria > Bacillota > Clostridia > Lachnospirales > Lachnospiraceae > NK4A144. The sequence goes on along the minus strand of CAMVGV010000012.1, from coordinate 20,418 downwards.
TAACCCGGTATTTCTTAGACGTATCCTTTCCGCTCGCCGTTATGGCTGAATCAAAGACTACCTCGGAAGTACTGCCGACCCTGCTTTCTATAGCTTTATCCAGCCCGGAAAGTATCTCATTTTTGGATAAGGCGGAAACATTCGGATCATTAAGAAGCGCCATTTCATTTTCCGTCACAACATTACTCAGTGCCTCTCCCTCAGCAGGCAATACCGTAATATCCTTTGAATAGCTTACACTGCCGTAGCTATATGTGACCCGTGCCTTTCCGGGTTTTAGTCCGCTTATCTCCAATGAATAATGGGAATCTATGATCTCTTTTTCACCGTCACGCTCTATTTCTGTTTTCGTATGATCTGCCTTCAGTACCGATCTGTCAGAAATGTCAAGAGTCCAGATGATCCCGTCCTTCGGCTCAAAATCAAAGCTTAAGCCTGCCTTTTCACCGACCCTTATGCTGTCAGGCGCGTTAAATTCCGCATCAATGACCGCTATGGATCTTATTAAGGAAAATCCCCTTTCATCAAAAGCCGTGATCCGTACTACTCCGGAGCCCACCCCTTTTATAACACCCTTATCCACGGTGGCTACAGCTTCGTCGCTTGTTTCCCAGCGGTAATTACCGCTTCTTGAAGGAGTAAGAGTCAGGGTCTCACCCTTTTTAAGCTCCGTTCCTCCGTTAAATACGAAGCCATCCTTAGCAAGCTTTACGGCATTATAGGCATTCACTTCCCCGAAGCCGTATCCTTCATCCCAGCCCGGGTCTCCCATATCGACAGCAGAACTCAAAAGTATATCTGTAAGCTGCGCCACCGTGAGATCCGGTCTTGCGGCTAAGACTAAGGCCGCTACCCCCGAAACAACCGGAGCTGCCATAGAGGAGCCGCTAAAAAAACAGTAATTATTAAATCCACTGCTTAAAACATTCCAACCCGGAGCAGAAATATCCTTTGTAGTCTGTCCCGGCATATTATAATTTGAAAAGTATGACCGGGATAGGGGTTCGTCCAATAATACTTCTTTGGAATGCTCATCATAAGTGCCGTTTCCAAGTGAAATGACTTCAATGCTGCGGGCGATAGCATCTCCCCAGGCCCCAAAGAAAGGACCGCCAAAATTGTCCGCAGAATTCCCTGCAGCGAATATGGTGACTATTCCTTCATCATAGGCACCAAGGACACATTCGTTCATCAATATGTCATAATATCCGGGTTTTGATATGAAATCCTTATATTCCAGGTTCAAATCATCGGCCAAACTCATATTAATTGCTCTGATATTATATTTTTCCCTGTTTTTCAGAATGCATTCAAAACCCTTTAATATATTGCTTTCTAAAAGCTCTCCTATACTCTCTTTCTTTGCTGCATTGACAGGAAACAGTCCGGCATCATAGGAAACACCGGCAATACCTTTATTATTATTGGCCTTTGCAGCAATTATCCCGCATACATGGCTGCCATGGTTTATTACAAGTTCTGAACCCTGCCCTCCTTCTATCCCGTCCCCGGCTGCATCATAATAACCAACTATATTATCTTTAAGATCCGGGTGGTTTATATTGAAGCCGCCATCAATTACAGCTACTGTGACCTTCTTTTCCGTTTTCTGAACATCCCATGCTTCACAGGCACTGACAGACTGGAGAAACCAGCACTTGGAAATATAAGGATCATTTACTGAAGCAGTGTTTTTCCTGCCTTCATCTGTCTCCGGATGAGAGGAGGATCCGTAATTTACCATTTCCTCCTCCGGAATGTGGTAAATATAATCCGGCTGGGCATAGCTTATTAACGGAATGGAGCTTAACTGCGCCATAGCAGTCCCCGTATCCACATTGTCCCTTAGCTCAAGCTTTACGGTATTAAGGTGCACGTCATCCTCCGTCACGGTAACACTCTTAACGGAGTCTGCAAATCTTAAGTATCTGTTCAGTTCATTGAGGGAAGCATCTTCTTGAAGCCTTATAAGAACGGACTCCGTATCGTGCTCAGCTTTGATATCCGGAACCATTTCCTCCGGGATCTCCGAAACAGAGAGTATGGACGCACAATACTCATCCTCATAAGAAGAAACCGGAGTATCTCCGTTACTTCCGGAGGCTGCCGGAGTTATGCTTAAAGTCAGCGCTGCGGTAAGAATGATTGCCGTCAGCTTTTTTTCTTTTCTTTTCATGGCTGTTCCCTGCTACCTTCTGCCTTTATCTTAAAGCCGCTTATAACCCTGTGAGATTTCTGCCATTTTCTCTTCTTTTCAAACCGGCTCATATGCCGACACAATATTCAGTACCTCCTGCCCGTATTCCGGGTAATCCTGTACGATGGAATTGATCTCGTCCCGGGATATGTCCCGTGTCTGGGTATTGTACTCTATACGCTTCCTGATGGATGAACGCCGTTCGAAAAGCTCGTGCCTTACCTCCACCATCTCCCCGGAGCTTACCAGGGCTTCACAGCGGTTAAGCCAAATGGTTGGATCCTTTACCCTGTAGTTCCTTAGCTCACGTAAAAGGGCGGTCCTCTCTGCGGAAAGATCATCATTAGCCCTCTCTACCGCAAGACGCGCCTGCTTTTCCTCCAGAAAGACGTCCCACTGGTAGCTGAGGGCATCGGACGCATTCACGCTGTACTTTCTGTACTCATATTCCAGAAGATTTGAGGTATTGACAAAGCGAATCTTCACCTTATTCAGCTCCGAAATCACTGCGTTCAGATATTTCTCCGTTCTCTTAAGATCCCTTTTGGCCTTTGAAAATGTCAGATACTCATAGATAAAGGATCCAGCGGAAATAAAGGCTGTGGCGAGAAAGCCGATCTCTGCATGCATTAAGAGCCCGAACTGCAGAAAGGAAAGGAGACCCATAAGGATCAGTCCGAATAAGAAGGTTATGCCCACCATATTCCTCATATTCCGCATTGTTCCCCTAAGCTCACGGATCTTATACTCACTTACCGCCTTCTCTCCCTCCAGCTTCTGGAGGTCGGAACGGACAAGCTCCTTATAATCCTCGTTCTTCTTCATATTCTTTATGTCGTCCGGAATATCCGCTTCGTACCTTAAAAGAATGCGGTAGCGCTCCTCGGATATCCGCCCGATACTCTTCGTACTGGCTCTTGTCTGCTTATTTAAGGCATTGATCTTGTCCGCGATACGTGAAAGCCTTCTTTTCGAATCCTCAGGCAGGGCCTCAATAACCTCGATATCCGTCAGATACCCGGTGACGAGACGGTATTCCATCTTGGAACGTTCTATTTCCTTATCCGCCTCTATCATCTGCTCGCAGCAGCTTTCGATATAACGCTCCCTCTGATCCTTGATGCGCATATCGACAGAGTCTCGGCGTATGGGGTGGTTTTCCTCCCTTACGGTCTCACCGAAGAGACCCCCGGAATAATCCTCATCTCCCTTATGACCTGCTATTTTGTTTTTTACCCATGAAAAGAGACCCATATTATGTCCTGTGCCTTTTTCTTCTAATTCCTATATTCCGCTTTCCAGCTGCATAAAAGCGAATGTCTCAAAGACTTATACTTCGGATAATCTCCGTCCTTCCTTGCCTTAACGGCCTCCCTGAAGCGCCTTGCGTGTTCCCCCCTGAAGGAACGCCTTCCGGCCTCCGAAATACGGCGGACACATTCCGAATAAATGCTTTCGGGTATGTTCCTTGAAAGCATGTAAACATAGAAATCATCATCATTTTTACTGAGCTTTGCTGCGGTTATAAGCTTATCCAGTATCACCGGATCCTCCGGCGTGAGCTCCGACGCTTCCTCGAAATATCTTAAGGCGCGGTCAAAATTGAAATTACCCGCAGCCGCATTTCCCATTCCGCATAAGAGCTTTGCGGCATCCCTCGGGTCTTCTTCACGGTTAATGACCTTTAATGCAGCATTAAACTCGATAACGGCCTCCGCCGTTCTGCCGCTTTTAAGGAAAAATTCACCCCTTACCCTGTGTGTGTCGCTTACACTCATATGTTCGCTGTGGCTTAAGGCCTTCCTCAGAGTCTCGATCTCCGTCTCGTTTGCAAACCTGCTCTCCTTAAAAAGCATGCATATCCTGTCCGCAAAGTCCTTTCCCCTGTCAAGCATTTCATCATACTTTGCGGCAAGCTCCGGCAATTCCAGCCTCTTCCGTAAAAAACGGGAGAGATGAGGGCCGAAATCATCGGGATTCAGCATAAAGACATTTTCCCTGACGTAGTACAAAAGCTCCTCGAGGGAATAGATCCCGGTCTGGGTATCCCTTATAATATACGGTCTGTCAGACCTTGCTCCTATGCATTGATAGATCAAATCAGTATCTCCTCTTTTACCGACCTGTCAGTGGATCTGAAGATCTCCCCGAAGCCGAGATCGGTGATGGTCAATATAAGCTTCTTAGCGGATAAAAAGCGGAATTCAAGCTTTATCCTTCCGGCTCTGTCGGGACGTGAAGGAAGAAAGTCCAGCCTGATAACCTTGTTCCTCTCCTCCTTGTCAAGGATGTCTGTAAGAACCACGATAAGCTCCCTGTCCTGTCCCACCAGGACCTCTAAGGTTCTCCCGGCCTCATACCACTTGTCCCCCGCATCCGCCACCGGAATAAGTATTTCCTTTCCTTCGGAAACCGCCCTGATACTGACATTTGAGGAAATGGAATCGTCTCCGAAGTATACATACCTCCTGCTGATACGGACCAGATCCATAATATCCGCTGCCGCATAGCAGGCACCCTTTGAGTAAAGGTTCTGGCCCTTAAATACCCGTGAGCGCGCCAGTATCACCCTCAGGGTCTTCTGCTCCCACCTTTCATTAAAGGCCTCTCCTGTAAGGTAGGTTCCGCTCACCCCGCTTTTCAGGTCCTCCATTGCAATGGCTGAAAACATTTCATCCAGTCTTTTCCTGTCTGCGCCGAAGAAGGGAACCATTTCCTCCCTCCGGCCTTTCCTGCACCTCACAACCGCCGGGGAGGTGGAACGGTCAATGGTAAGGCAGTTTGACTCAAAGGATGAATCGCTGTAATCATATAAGAGCACGCCGTCACGCCATAGACCTATGGGCTGGCTCAGGGCATAGAAAAAGAAGCTCTCCGCATAGCTTATCACACGGATCGAAGGTATCCCTATCCCTGATGACTTCACGGCCTCCATAATGACCTTCCCCGAAAGAGGATGGACCTTCCTTTCGGTGATACAAAGAGCGTTCACTCTGGAGGTGGCAGTCTCCTCCGGAAGCCTTAACAGATAGGACAGGAATTTCCCAAGGAGCACCACATAAGGATCGTCCCGGCTGACACCGTTTTTTTCCGAGGACTCAATGGCCTTCCTTAGGAGAGCGGTCTCATATTTCATCTTAAAGGCGGTGGCGGTAGAAACCGCCTCGGCACCGAATACATATTTTTCGCTTCCCGGAAGCTTAAATGCCGCAACCGGGATCCTGAAGGTTCCCTTTTCCTTGTCTGTGGAATATGTCACAACCCCTTCCTCCGGGTTATGGCAGGTGGAGATCAATGTGTACTTTTCGGACAGGTCGATACCTATGACCAGCTGATTATTTTTCAAAGAACTCCTCCACAATTTCCGAGAGCTTCATATACTGCCCCATCAGATCCTCCAGACTCGGGTCGTCATTCACCGATTCCGAAAGAAGCATATCGTTTATCATATCATAGCGGGAATCTGTTCTTCCGCTTCGCATAAGATCCCTCTCCAAAGTCTCACTCTGTGTGGGGACGCTGTCGTCATTGTTTTCCTCGGTGATGTAATACTGCAGTTTTTCCCCGTAAAACAGTACAAAATCACTGCTGTATATTCCGGAATAGTTTTCCTCCATATTCTCGCTTATAAATTCAGCATTCGGGCTTCCTTCGTCGGAAATACAATAGTGGATCACAACCTTCTTATCGGGCTCCGTCCTGTATTCCACAAAGGTTCTGTCGTGGTAGAGTCCCATAGCCGGCACAAATTCCCTGTATTCCTTAAAGAATTCAAAGATCCTCCCGTCCTCTACGAGCCTGTCAACAAGAGGTGAAAGGTTTTTTTTAAGCTCCTCATCCTCATCACGTGAGAAGTATTTTAAGAGTGCCAGAGCAGAGATATCGTCAGGCTCCTCGCCTTCCTTATATCTTTTCAGCAGTGCCTTAAAGATCCTCTCATCCACAATATTTTCGTAAACGAAGTATTCATGTGATATATAGTCAAGACCCGCATTTATTACCTTGTCCCTGCCGCCGTTCTCTATACAGCTTAAGAGTATCTCATCCCTGTCTGCCGTAAAGGACCCGGCAAAGAGCATCTGGGACAGTATCCTCTCTTCTATGCGGACCGTATCTATATTAAAGGATCTGGCGGCCTTCCAGATATCGCGGAGATCCTTGATGTTTCCCTGGAATTCGGCGCAGAGATATTTAAGGATGTTTTCGTCATATTTTCCGAGCTTCAGGGCTTCCCTTGCAAGGCTTAAAAGCGTGGGATCCTCGGTATTTATCCCCTCTCCGATCATGCGGCTTATGAGACGCACGAGTATCACCGGATCCACTCCCTCCGGCCCGTACTCCTTAATAAGCTCGTAAACCTTCCTGTGCATTCCTCTCGCCACATAGAGTCTCGCGATCTCGGCTCTGACCTCCGGAGAAACCTTTGAGATATCCAGCTCCTCAAGGATACGGTCAAGCTCCTCGAATCTGTCCTGATCGGTATAATGCCTTATCAGGGCAAAGTAGCACTCATCCTTAAGGCTCCTCTCAATCTCTTCCGAGGCAGAAAGCGTGAGTATGCTGCTCTCATTTACCTGGTTAACCTGAATATTGTGACGGCCGGAGCCGCATACATAGTATGCCTGCCCCACCTCTCTTTCTAGGGTAAGCCTTATGGCCTTCGTAAACTTGACGGGGTTTAGAAGGATACGGTCCGATACACCTTTTCTGGCAACCGAGCGGCGCATATCATTGTATTCGGTTACAAGATCATAATCCCCGCCGTACAGATTGAGATACGCCCTTCCTCCGGTGACCGTGGCATTCCTTTCTCTCACGAAACCGTTCTCTACCGTGGCCACTGCCCTTACCAGAGGATCCTTTACACTTATCTCATGGGTAAAAATAAGGGGGCTCACAGCCAGGAGAAATCTCTTCGAAAGCTCCGGCATATTGAGATTGGACACATACTCATAGATACAGGCCAGGTTCTCGTTTATCTTTTTATTCTCGGCCTCCTTCACCGCAAAGGCTGCAATTCTCTGCTCATTGCTTTTCAGTATGTCTGCGGCCTCATTCTTATGCCTTATAAGTGACGCATAGAAAAAGGCCATTCTGTCATCTCCGACTCCCGCGCCAATGCTGAAGTACATAAGTATCGGCTCAGGCATCAGCTCCTCTAAGGTATCCGGAACCGTATTAAGATAGGATTCATAAAGCCTTGTGATCTTTAAGCCGTATTTTACGCCCGCCTCAAACCAGCGGAAATCGTCTTTATTTCTCTTTCTGTTTCCCCTTTCACGGATAAGGATGGTGCAGATCGCTTCCAATAGCTCTATGGAGCCGTATTTATTGTAATATGCCTTCAGAACATTGAGATAAACGGCTGAATAGCCCTTCTGGCTGTAGCTCACGGAAATAATGGAGGATATAAACTCCTCGTAATAAATATTGTTTTTTATTCCCCAGTATATGGCATATATCTCAGCCATTCCGCCGGATCTGATCCCTGCGTGGCTCTCGGTCATGGCTCTTAAGATCTCTATATAAAGGAGCGGGCTCCTGACCCCTCTTTCGAACTGGTTAATTAAGAGCTCCAGCCTTATCCCGGCATGATCCCCCAGCTCCTCATCAAGATAGATACGAAGCCAGAGAAGTATTGCAGATGCAGGGTCTTCGTCACTTAAGGAACGAACCTCCCTTGACATCTCCCTCGTAAATGTCCTGTCCTTTTTCTGCAGAGCCTCCAGATATTTCCGGTAGCCCTCTGCCTCTGCCTCCATCTGTCCCAGCATGAATTCGTTGTTTATTAAGGATAGCATAAGGGATGCATCATTATCCCGACCCTCCATAAGATAAATATGGGTCATTATAAGTCTCGGAAAGATATCCCTGCTGTTTTCGTCCGTCATAACTGCACAGATCTCCCGCGCCTGTTCGCAGGCCTCGGACAGCGCGGTCCTTTTCAGCCGGAAATCAACGTAAAGACGCATTATTTCAAGGATGCCCTTATGCCTTCTGAAATTCTTCGCGTTTTCATCCGTCTGCCATCTGAAGGAAGCGTCCACTGTGACGGGAATTCTTATTTCCGAATTGTAGGACTTCAAAACAATCCTGCCCATATTCTTTCCCGTGTGAAGGGAATTACCGTCTATCCTGAAGGGAAGAGCCGCAATATCCCCGTTGAAATCCGCCTCAAGTATCGTATCCTTTTCCAGCCGGATAAAACCGCCCTCTGTGAAGGCGCTGAGCCTTAGATAGCCCCAGCCGCTCTTTCTGATCCTTATCTCCTGAAGCACCTTCAGATCCGGCTCATTGACAAGCTGAACCTCATCCTGCTCCGTAGTGTAGATCACCGGGGATTTTTTGTGGATCGCTACCAAGAATTCCTCCACGTTTATCTTTAGTCCCGGATATACGGAAAACGCCCTGTAGAGATTTTTGAATCGTCTGTCCGGAGTCTGGAAGATATTTATCATTTCGGGGGAATAAAAGATATTTACAGCTTCATTGAAGCGGTTTCTCGCCAGATTGGTAAAGTGGAACAGATTCTTAATTATACCGAGAGAGCTTTCCGGATATTTCATAACAATGCTTACCGAAAAAGGCAGACGGTATTCCCCTTCCTCGGTGATAAGAGAAATATCCCCCTTTATCACGGTTCCGGTCATCAGCCCCTTTGAATGAAAGACATAGTGGAGCTCCGCCTCTCCCCTGTCAAAGGTCACATTGTCGCATACCATCCGGGGGTCGCTTGTCGCAACCATTCCCTTTATCTCTTTTTTGTCTTCGGAAAGCACATGAAAAACGCCCTCGGTATCCTCATTGGGAAATACCGTAAGCTCAAGCTTCTGCTCGGGAAATTCCAGACTCGAATGTCCGTAAGAAAACTCCCCGTTTAAGATCCGGTCAATATGACTCTCCAAAGCTCCCCCTGATTTCTAAATCCCTGATGTTCAGTATGAATATGCAGTCAGATCACGCTCACTACCCTTGTTTTGTACCGAAACATTTGGACGGCGCTCCTGCTCAAAAAAAGCGCTTTCGCATCGCGCCGCCACGTTTCGGCACAAAACTGCAGTCGTTCGCTATCGATCTGCCTTGCATATTCACCCTGAACATCAGGCATTATACACGACAGACAACAATTGAAAAATCGCAATATATACAGTATTATATCATGATTCGGACGCCAAAAGTCATATTTTGATTAAATACGGATTGTTCCGTGCTTCGCGCGTCAAATTTTCCCGTGTGGTGAAAATTACTGTTTGCGCTTTAATCATATGATATCAGGGTCAAAAGCCCGAACCCACTTCATGCTTGCATGAAAGTGGGTGAGCGGCTTTATGACCCGCCCCACATCGAGCACGAAGTGGAGCGTAAGCCCCACGAGAGTGCGAGATGTGGGAGGAGCGTGGGAGCACGAAGTGCGGAACGCTCCGGATATCGGGTTGTGACCCTGACATCATCATATGATAATATGTTGGGGTCAAAACAGGATATCATAATACAGCTGTTTTTCAGGAGAAATAAAATGCTTGAACATAAGGACCATTTTCACGGAAGCGATCTTGAAATGATAGAGAGGATATACGGGATAAAGAAGGAGGAGATCATCTCCTTTTCCGCAAATGTGAATCCCCTGGGAATTTCCCCGTTACTAAGGAAAACCCTGGCGGAAAGGATAGACTGTATCTCATCATATCCCGACAGGGACTATAAGGAGCTAAGGGAAACAATAGCGGAATACTGCAGAACCTCTCCGGAAAAGATCATCCCCGGAAATGGTTCCACAGAGCTTATCTCCATGATAATAGACATTAAAAAGCCGAAAAAGGCGCTTATAATCGGTCCCACCTATTCCGAGTATGAACGGGAGCTTTCTCTTATGAAGGGGAAATCCTATTATTTCCAGCTCAAGGAAAAGGAGGACTTTACAGCGGATATCGACAGACTTGACGAGCAGCTTCGGGACGATATGGATATGCTGATAATCTGCAATCCGAATAATCCCACCTCCACCGTTATAAACCGCAGCACACTGCGTAGAATCATGGATATATGCAAGGAACGGGATATCTTTGTAATGGTGGATGAAACCTACATAGAATTTGTGGAGAACAGGGAAAAGACAGAAGGCATCCCTCTTACGGATTACTATAATAATCTCTTCATCATCCGGGGTGTTTCGAAGTTCTTCGCATCCCCCGGGCTGCGCCTCGGCTACGCCGTAACCGGAAACAGGGATCTCATACGCGAGATAAATAAACGTATGAACCCCTGGAGCATAAACACCCTTGCAGAGACTGCGGGAAGGATCATGTTTAAGGACAGGGAATATATCGAAGAGACCTCTTCCCTTATTAAGAAGGAAAGGAAGTATGTAACAGAACGGCTCTCTTCCTTTAACGGAGTCTCAAAGGTATATGCGCCCTCGGCGAACTTTGTTCTCTTCCGCATTGACCCTGAATACAGTAATGCAGACCTCATGTTCGAGGCCTGCATAAAAAGAAGGATGATGATAAGAAACTGCTGTACCTTCCCCTTCCTGGATAACAGGTATGTCCGTATATGCTTTATGTCACATGAGGATAACAGACGGCTCCTTGATGTGATGGAGGAGCATTTATAGACCTTAATTTTCCCCGACCGCAAAGAAATCAATGATGGTGGCTTCGGAAACAGAACTCTGAGCAGCCTGCTTTTCCGTCTCCGGACTAATGGTACTTCCGATCTCAAGTACCTCCTCCGCCACCGGCTCCGTGGTCTCCACTGCGAAATCAGAGCTTACCGTCGGAATCACCCCGCTAACGTTATTCACGGTATTATCGGATACTGCTGTTTCCTTTTTTTCCGGCTGCTCCGTCTTTTGCTCTGTTCTGTCTCCGGCTTCCTTTCTGCCGATGAAAAGATCCCTGGAATCAAAGTGACCGAACAGCCCCTTCTCGTCTTTCCTGACTCCATGAAGGACAAAGACATAGTTCTCATAGCTGACAGTGCCGCTTTCATCGGATCTTCCGACATCAAAGCTTCCCTCTATGGTTATTAATTCACCCTCCTTCACGGATGATGTCACATCAGGGTTATTAATAAAGACGGAATTCCCCGAAACAGCCTCAATCTCATTCCTTGTCTTGAAAATACTGTTTTCAACTATATATGCGGCCTCCAGAGTATCATTGTTTATTTCACCGTTATACAGATCCCCGGAGCCGGTCATATAAAGTGATGCAACAGCAGAAGCTATGTGCTTCTTCAATCTGCCGGTCATTCCGTATTCATCGGCTTCATCAGGATCCGCCTCTGCTTCGGCAGCCGTATCCTCAGCTTCTATAACCTGCTCATCTACAGTCTCGGCAGGTGCTTCCAAAGAAGATGCCGTCTCTTCAGCAGCCTCAGTTTCATCGGGTACATCCGATTCAAGCTCTCCGTTTCCGGAAGCCTCAGCGGATTCATCATAATCATCAACGGGAATATCCAATGCGGGATCGATCTCCGTTGAAACACCGGTCCGGTCATCTCCAAAATACGCGTTTTCAGACAGAATGTCCGTACTGTCTATGGATGATCCGTCCTCATTTGCAGACACCTTATCTATGGATGAAACAGTATTTCTGTATATAGTCGTTCCGACAGTGCCTCCGGTTCCTGCCACTGCCACAGCTACAGCAACCGCTATTCCCTTGGCTGTCCCTGCAGCTGCCGTTGTTCCTGCTGCTGCCGCCGTTCCGGCTGCCGCTGCTGTTGTTCCGGCCGTTGCCGCTGCTACTGTTCCTGCCGCCGCTGTCCCGGCCGTTGCCGCTGCTGCCGTTCCTGCCGCCGCTGTCCCGGTTGCTGCCGCTGTTCCGGCCGTTGCCGCTGTCCCGGCTGCCGCTGCTGTCTCGGTTGCTGCCGCTGTTCCGGCCGTTGCCGCTGTTCCGGCTGCCGCTGTCCCGGTTGCTGCCGCTGTTCCGGCCGTTGCCGCTGTCCCGGCTGCAGTACCTGTAGCAGCGGATATTCCCGCACCTCCTGCAAGCGCTGAACCTGCCACTGCAGCTCCGGTAGCCGCAATACCGAGTCCCGAACAGATGTTCCCGAATACTCCAGCAGCCAAAGGTGCCGCAAGCACGGTTTCCTCCGATAATATCTGTACGGCACCGAAGATCAGGGCTCCCGTGAGAGCCATCTTCCCCGCACCGTTCTTTCCGCTTTTCTTTTCAATTGCCTCGAGCTTCTTTTTCAGTGTCTGTCTCGCATAGCTCAGTCTGCTCTTTACCGTTCCGACAGAGCAATCCATAACCTCGGCAATCTCATCTATCTTTATATTGTCATAATAAAAAGCCACCATCGTGGCACGCTGTACTTCAGGAAGAGAGTCGATTAGCTCAGCAAGGATACGCTGCTGCTCCCTCCTCTCAAGAGAGAGATCAGGCCTGGAATCCGCGTCCGTGGTTTCTACCGAATCAAAAATATTCTCGAAATCCTCGTCCAGCAATATTTCTTTTTTCTGTCGGAATAATTTCATCCCCTGCCTGAAGGTAATCGAACTGAGCCAGGAATAAATGCTCTCCGTCTTGTCGAGACCGGAGATCGACTTATAAGCCTCCATATACACTGTCTGCATAAGATCCAATGCATCATCTTCATTCTTCATGATCTGACGGGCACGGAAATATACATAATTGTATGTCTTCTGATATACCTCGTTAAAGGCTTCGTCATTCCCGCTCTTTAGTTTTTCAACAGCCGATTTGAGCTTCGGATCCACTTCCATCTTTTAGCTCCGATTACCTTTTCCTCCTTTGGTGGTGCTTCTTCTAATATCTCACAGTGCCATTATCCGGCACCGTGAGATGAGGCTCCTTTCCTCAAACTCACATCCCTTCACCCGGACACCGACCGTCCTTCTCAATGTACGGCACATTACACTTTGAAAGGCGGAAGCTGCTCGGACTCCGTTCCGGTCATAATCGGAAATTACCTTTTTTAATCGGCTATACTATAGTACAGTCCATGGAGAAAAAGGTTTTAAATTTTTTTATTATTTATTTCACATAGCGCGGAGTCCCGTATAAAGCTGGTAATATCTGCCCTTTTCCTTAAGCAGCGCTTCATGGTTGCCGCGTTCGACTATACGCCCGTTTTCCATCACCATTATGCAGTCGGCATTTTTTACGGTGGAAAGCCTGTGGGCTATTACAAAGCTTGTCCTCCCCTTCATAAGGGAGTCCATGCCCTCCTGTATTATCTTCTCTGTTCTGGTATCTATGGAGCTGGTGGCTTCGTCAAGTATCAATACCGGAGGATCTGCCACCGCAGCCCTTGCTATGGACAAAAGCTGCCTCTGTCCCTGGGAAAGGGACGCTCCGTTTCCTGTTATCACAGTTTCGTAACCCTCCGGAAGGTTTCTGATGAAGCCGTCCGCACTTACAAGCTTTGCGGCATTTATCACTTCATCATCGGTCGCATCAAGCCTTCCGAAGCGGATGTTTTCCATTATCGTACCCGTAAAGAGGCTTGTGTCCTGCAGCACCATACCGAGAGAATGTCTGAGATCAGCTTTCTTGATCTTATTTATGTTGATCCCGTCATAGCGGATCTTCCCGTCCTGAATGTCATAGAATCTGTTCAGAAGGTTGGTAATGGTGGTCTTCCCCGCTCCGGTGGAGCCCACAAGGGCTATCTTCTGCCCCTGATCCGCATACATCTCTATATCATTCAGTACAAAGCGTTCTCCGTCATAAGAAAAATCAACACCCTCCAGGACTATATCCCCTTTAAGCTCCACATAATCAATACTGCCGTCGGCGCTGTGGCGGTGTTTCCAGGCCCAGAGTCCGGTTCTTTTTTCACTTTCCTTTAGTGAGCCGTCTTCCGCTCTCACTGCATTTACAAGGTTCACATAGCCCTCATCCCTTTCGGCTTCCTCGTCAAGAAGGGAAAAGATCCGCTCTCCGCCTGCCATTGCCATTAAACAGAAGTTCAGCTGATTACTGATCTGGCTAACCGGCATATTGAAGCTCTTATTAAAGGTGAGAAAGGATGCAAGGGATCCCAGGGTGAGACCCGATATCCCGTTTGCCGTCAGGAACCCTCCCGCGATGGCACAGACAACGTAGCTTAAGTTACCCAGCTGCATATTTATCGGGCCTAATATATTCGAGTACTGGTTCGCATTATAGGAGCTAAGGAAAAGCTGCTCATTTTTCTTCCTGAACTCCTCGATAGCCTCATTCTCATGACAGAAAACCTTTACAACCTTCTGCCCGGTCATGATCTCCTCGATGAAGCCGTTAATATTACCCAGGGAATCCTGCTGGTACTTGAAAAATTTCCCGGATATCCCGATGGCGGTCTTTGATGCGGCAAAGGAGATCCCCACCATGATGATCGTGAGAACCGTAAGGGGAATGCTTAAAATAAGCATACTCACCATAACGCTTACTATGGTTATAAGTGAATTCAGAAACTGGGGCAGAGACTGGCTTATCATCTGTCTCAGGCTGTCTATGTCATTTGTATATACAGACATTATATCCCCATGTGCGTGGGTGTCAAAGTATTTTATCGGAAGGAGCTCCATTTTCCGGAACAGCTCACATCTTAAATCCTTCAGCGTTCCCTGGGATATGTCCACCATCAGCCGCTGATGGATGAAGGTGGCGCTTATTCCGATAATGTAAAAGACCGCCACTCTGGACATCGCGGAAAGAAGCGGCATAAAATCCCGGCTCCCGCTCTTCACCATGGGGAGAATATAGCCGTCTATAAGGGTCTTTGTAAAAAGCGTGCCCTGCACATTTGCAAGAACCCCTGCAAAGATGCAGATAATGACGATGAAGAGCCTGACCCTGTATTTAAGCATGATACGATCCATGATACGCTTAAATATCTTTCCCGGATTCTTCACCTTCACCCCGGGTGACGGGATCCTTCTTCCATGGAGTTGTCTTACCTTTACTTCCGGCATATGTATTCCTTTTACTAAGGATCTGTGCATAAATAAATCTTCACATTTATGAACGCCTGTCCTGCGTCAAACTGTAAAGTTATTTATGAACAGCTCCTAAAGATTCTTCGGGCTTCGCCCTCAGAATGACAGGAGCGGCTCAGAATATCAGGAGCGGCTCAGAATGTCAGGAGTCAAAATCCGAAAGGGCTGCGCCGCTTGTCTGGGATTCGTAGACCTCGCGGTAGATCCCGTTTGAGGAAAGAAGCTCCTCATGGGACGCAAAGCCCGAAACACTCCCCTTATCCATCACTATTATCCTGTCAGCATCCATAACGCTTGAGATCCTCTGGGCAATGATAAACTTGGTCGTTCCCGGAATATAATCCCTGAAGCCCTTCCGTATCTTCGAATCGGTGGCCGTGTCCACCGCAGATGTTGAATCGTCTAAAATCAGTATCCTGGGTTTTTTCAGAAGGGCTCTCGCAATGCATAGCCTCTGCTTCTGTCCGCCCGAAAGATTGGATCCTCCCTGCTCTATCTTTGTTTCGTATTTCTGCGGAAGCTTCTCTATAAATTCATCTGCACAGGCAAGTATGCAAGCTTCCCTGCACTCCTCCTCCGTCGCATTTTCCCTGCCCCAGCGGAGGTTTTCGAGTATCGTTCCCGAAAAGAGCTCATTTTTCTGAAGGACATGGGCCACATTATTCCTTAGAACGGTGAGATCATAATCCCTTACATCCACTCCCCCTACCTTTACACTGCCCTCCGTAACATCATATAGCCTGCTTATGAGATTTATAAGGCTTGACTTTGAGCTCCCGGTCCCACCTACGATACCGATGGTCTCCCCCTCCTTAATATCGAGGTTTATGCTGTTTAATACTCTTCCGCTGTTCTCCCCGAAATATGAAAAGGATACATTTTCAAAGGACACACTTCCTGATCTGACTTCCTTTACCGGTTCCGCAGGATTTACGATCACAGGCTTTTCCATGATCACCTCGGTTATCCTTTTTGCGCTGGCTGTAGACATACTGACCATAACAAAAATAAATGAGAGCATCATAAGAGACACGAGGATATTCATGCAGTATGCCAGAAGGCTCATAAGCTCCCCGGTGCTGAGGGCTCCCTGCACTATCATATGCGCTCCGAACCAGCTTATAAGGAGGATGCAGGCATAGACAGTAAACTGCATGACCGGCATGTTGATTACTATCATTCTTTCCGCCCTGATAAACATCCGGCAGATATTCTCCGCAGCCTTTACGAATTTATCTGTTTCGTACTCCTCCCTCACATAGGCCTTTACCACCCTTATACCGGAAACATTCTCCTGAACGCTTTCATTCAGGTCGTCATATTTTGTAAATACTTCCGCAAAATACTTTGTGACCTTTCTCATCATAGTGAAAACGAAAACAGCGAGAAACAGCACCGCAACAAGGTAGATGGTCGAAAGCCCGGCATTTATTGAGAAAGCCATAACCATTGCTATGACTATTGATGCAGGAGCACGCATGAACATGCGAAGCAGCATCTGATATGCATTCTGAATATTGGTGACATCCGTTGTGAGTCTGGTAACCAGTCCGGCCGTGGAATACCTGTCCAGATTCGGAAAGCTGAAGCTCTGTATGTTTTCGAACATCCTGTTACGGAGGTTCCTTGCGAGACCGGCTGAGGCCCTCGCACCGAAATGGGCTCCGAAAAGACCGGACAAAAGCCCGAAAACTGCCACAACAACCATAAGACCCCCTGTGGTCTCAATATGATTAATATCACCGGGGGTCACTCCCTTATCTATGATCGATGCCATAAGATACGGTATGATCATCTCCATCACCACCTCCAGTATCATAAATACCGGAGTAAGCAAGGAGTCTGTCTTAAATTCTCTAACCTCACTCCCCAGAGTCCTTATCACGAGCCCTGCGGGAATGCTTTCATATGTCTTTTCCATGTATCAGACAGTTATCATCAATAAGTCTCCGTGACCCTTGATCCTGTACCCGCCATGATCTGCACTTACCAGGGTTCCGTTGCCCTTCAGAAGCTCCATCCTTATGTCTCCCGAGGTAAGGATAAGATCACCCTCAACCACAAGGAGATGCTGAAAACTGCTTCCGTCGGTTGAAAGATCCGTTTCACCGTTAATATGGATCTTGTCTATCTTAAAGGTATCACAATCGCAGAGATGTCCATGCATATCCTTCGCAGGAATGTCTTTTTTCAGGATAGCTGCCTCCTTCGCCTCCTCTATCATAAGCTCTCTGGGGCTTCCGTCAGGCTTTACCCGTCCGTAATCGTATACCCTGTATTTTACCTGCTTCATCTGCTTGACCTCAAGCACCAGCACACCTGCTCCTATGGAGTGAAGGAGCCCGGGACCGCAGTAAAATACATCTCCTTTATTTACCGGCTGGAAATGCAATACCTTCTTAAAGGTATTGCTCCTTATCATTTCCTCGAATTCATCCACCGTCACATCCCTGTCAACACCGTAGAAAATACCTGCATTGGGAAGGGCGTCAAGGATATACCAGCACTCGTCGTTTCCCTTTGGAAGACCCTTTTTCTCCGCGTATTCATCGGAAGGGTGCACCTTTATGGATATATTCTGATGGGCATCAATGAATTTGACTGAAAGAGGCCAGCTGTCGAAACGGCTGTAATTGGTGCCGAGAGCCCTCTCCCCTTCCGCATCAAAATACTCCTTCAGGGTCTTCCCCTTAAAGGAACCGCTGTCTATCATCGTGGGATGCTCTTCGTCGCAGGATAATTCCCAGGTTTCGGACAGTACATAGCCCGGATACTCGGATTTATTATATTCCTTTTTCAGCCGGCTCCCTCCCCATATATCGCTGAAGTACGCAGGTTTAAGTCTTAAGATTGCCATGTTTTTCTCTCTCCTTTTATTAAGATCCTTCGCTGCCGCTCAGGATGACAACGGTCTTTTCCTTCGCTGCCCCTTTGTCATCCTGAGGTGCGGGCCTTTATCATCCTGAGGTGCGGGCCTTTGTCATCCTGAGGTGCGGGCCTTTGTCACCCAGAGGTGCAGGCCTTTGTCATCCTGAGGAGCGTAGCGACGAAGGATCTTTTTTATACGTCACAAAATGGTACACCAGATCAAAATAAGTCTGCTCCTCGCTTTCCTCCGTGATCTTCCATTCACTTAATGCGTCAAGATCCGGAAGAAATACGTCAGCCTCGTATTCCTCATCTATCCTTGTGATAAGCGCCGTGTCGCAGTACGGCAGGAGCTCCTTATATACTGCAGCGCCGCCTATGCAGAAAACGGAGTCCCCGGGATACTTTTTGATCTCCTTAAGCAATTCATCAATGCTGTGGACAACCGTGACTCCCTCCTTCTTAAAGGCCGGATTCCCGGTAAGAACGATATTTGTCCTGTTTTTAAGGGGCTCTCCCTTGGGAAGGCTCTCCATGGTGCGTCTCCCCATTACCACAACCTTCCCCGTGGTAGTCTCCCTGAAAAACTTCTGGTCTGCGGGAATGTGGGTAAGAAGCCCGTTATTCAGTCCTATTCCCCAGTTTTTATCTGCTGCCGCGATAAGGATCATACCTTACTTCTCCCATTTGTCCGAAAGGGCATTTATCTGATCCGCAAAACGGGCAATATCCTTATTTGCCCCATGCTCATATTTCTTCGCGATACCAAGGAGACGCTCGGCTGCAGAAAGAAGCCTTTCAAATACGGTACTGATACGTGTATGGATAATTGTCTTCTTCTGAACGGGAACTCCCTTTGTCTCAGCAATAAATTCTTCACTTATCAGGTCGTATTTCGTACCGCTGAAGGGTGCATAGGCGTCGTAGCCGTATTCCTTATGAAGAAGCTCTGCAAAGCTCTCCGTCACCCTGTCGTCGCCATGTACCACGAAAACCTTCTTTGTCCTTCCGGGATCGAAGCTTTTTCTTATCCAGTTTGTGAGACCATTCCTGTCCGCGTGGCCGCTCATCCCGGAAAGCATCTCTATATTGGCGTTCACGGAGATTTCTTCTCCAAAAAGCTTCACTGTCTTTGCACCCTCTATAAGGGCACGCCCGAGAGTCCCCACCGACTGGTATCCTACGAAAAGTATCGTCGATTCCGCCCGCCAGAGATTATGCTTCAGGTGATGCCTTATCCGCCCTGCATCGCACATTCCGGAAGCAGAGATGATCACCTTCGGCTCATCGTCAAAGTTGATATTCTTTGATTCATCCGGTGTGATGGAAAGATTGAGATTAGTGAATGACAGAGGATTTATGCCCTTATTCACAAGGGCAGTGGCCTCCTCGTCATAACATTCAAGGGAGCTCTTACCGAAGATACTGGTGGCATCCACCGCAAGAGGGGAGTCAACATACACCGGAAAATCCTCAAAGCCCCGTATAAGACCCTTTTCCTTGATCTCCCTTATGAAATAAAGAAGCTCCTGAGTGCGCCCCACCGCAAATGAAGGGATCACCACATTTCCTCCCCGGTCAAAGGTGAACTGCAGTATCTCCACAAGCTCCTTAATGTAGTCGGGCTTTTCCTCCGAGTGGAGCCTGTCACCGTAGGTAGATTCGGTAAGTACATAGTCCGCACCATCCACCGCTTCCGGATCCTTTATGATGGGCTGGTCTGTGTTCCCCACGTCTCCGGAGAAAACGATCTTCTTCGAGACTCCGTCTTCCGTAAGGAAAAGCTCGATAGCCGCAGAACCCAGGAGATGACCCACATCCGTGAATCTCGCGTCAATACCCTCATCTATGTGTATCATTTCCTTATATTCCACGGGATTTAAGAGCCTTATCGCTCCGTCTGCATCCTCCATGGTATAAAGGGGCACAAAGGTCTCGATATTGGCATTTCGTCTGGCCTTCCTGTTCCGCCACTCCGCTTCAAAGGTCTGGATATGTGCGCTGTCACGGAGCATTATATTACAGAGCTTCGCCGTGGCAGCGGTCGCAAAGATCTTCCCCCTGAAACCTTTTTTGTAGGCAAGGGGAAGATGACCCGAATGGTCAATATGGGCGTGTGTCAGAAGGATATAGTCTATATCGGAAGCGGGAACAGGGAGCGGCGCATTCTCATAGAGCTTCCGCCCCTGCTCCATCCCGTAATCAATAAGGAGGTGCTTCCCGTTTACATTAAGATAGTGGCAGCTTCCCGTAACCTCGTGGTCAGCTCCGATAAATTCAAGTACCATAAAACTATTATACTATCAGCAGGAAAAAATGTCACCTATGAGCACCTGAGCAGGCGACCTGACCGATAGATTTGCCTTTTTCGTCTTTCCTATCGGGCTCATCACCTCCG